>CAJBVC010000911.1 GCA_903958915.1 uncultured beta proteobacterium | reverse complement strand
GGACTGACAGAAATTAGCGAGGGCGATATCTCGCTCGACCAGCGCAAGGTGGTCAATGCCGGCCCTGACCGCGGCATCGTCTTTCAGGCGCCTAGCCTGTTGCCCTGGTTGAGCGCTTTCGACAACGTAGCGCTGGGCATCGAACAGGTCTACCCCCACGCCACGCGCCAGCAACGCAAGGAAATCTGTGCCCACTATCTGGAACGGGTGGGGTTGGCCGAGGCCGCCGACAAGAAGGCTGCCGAGTTGTCCAATGGCATGAAACAGCGGGTCGGTATCGCCCGCGCATTTGCGCTGTCGCCCAAACTGCTGTTGCTCGACGAACCCTTTGGCATGCTTGACTCCCTGACCCGCTGGGATTTGCAGGAAGTACTGATGGAAGTGTGGCTGCGCAGCCGGCTCACCGCCATGATGGTCACCCACGATGTGGACGAAGCCATTTTGCTGGCCGATCGCGTGGTGATGATGACCAACGGCCCGCGCGCCAAGGTCGGCAGAGTGCTCAAGATCGACTTGCCGCGTCCCCGCACGCGAAAGATGCTGCTCGAGCATCCCGACTACTACCCCTTGCGGGAAGAATTACTGGGCTTCCTCGCCGCTGGTGGGCATTCCTAGAGCAAAGAAGGGCCTCCTGCGCCTGCAGAACGTGCGCTAGCTGCTACTGATTTCGTAGCGTGCGGCATCCGCATAGTTCTTTGGAACGATGGGCAGCAGCGCGGAGTCGTTCTTTCAGACCTGCGTTTGTGTCCCTCTGAAGGATGTTCACGCGTGGCGCTATGCCGGACAGTCAGCTACCCATTGAAGTGTCCTGCACCAACCCCATGCCAGAAACTTTGCAACATCAACGCCGCGCCTGGTCTGTGCTGATCGTCAGCACCCTGGCGTTCACCGTGTGCTTCATGGTGTGGATGATGTTTGGCGTGATCGGCATTCCGATCAAGAAGATGCTCAACCTTAACGCGACGCAGTTTGGCCTGCTCACGGCCATGCCGGTGTTGACGGGCTCGCTGATTCGTGTGCCGTTGGGCATTTGGACCGATCGCTTTGGCGGTCGCATCGTGATGGCCAGTCTGATGGCCGCCACCATTCCCGCGATCTGGATGATGGGCTATGCCACCGAGTACTGGCACTTTCTCACCATCGGGCTGTTCGTGGGCCTGGCCGGTGGTGCGTTCTCGGTGGGCACGCCTTACGTGGCACGCTGGTTTCCCAGAAACCGTCAAGGCACGGCCATGGGTATTTACGGGGCAGGTAACTCGGGCGCTGCTGTCAACAAGTTTGTGGCACCGGTGTTGCTGGTGGCGTTTGGCTGGGCGATGGTACCGCAGGTGTATGCCGTCATCATGACCCTGGCCCTGGTGTTGTTCTGGCTGTTTAGCCACAGCGACCCAGCTCATTTGGTTCCTAGCCATGTCAGGTTCATGGACCAGCTCAAGGCATTGAAAGACCCCAAGGTGGTCAAGTACTGCCAGTACTACAGCATCGTGTTTGGTGGTTATGTGGCCATGTCGCTGTGGATGGTGCAGTACTACGTGGGTGAGTTCGGGCTTGACATCCGCGTAGCAGCACTGCTGGCGGCCTGTTTCTCCTTGCCTGGCGGCATATTGCGCGCCTTCGGCGGCATTCTGTCCGACAAGTATGGCGCGCATGCAGTGACGTGGTGGGTGATGTGGGTGAGCTGGATCTGTCTGTTCCTGCTGTCGTACCCGCAGACCGATGTGACCGTCATGACCACGAGCGGACCGATCACCTTTCACATCGGCCTGAACGTGTACCTGTTCACGGCGTTGATGTTTACGCTGGGCATCGCCTGGGCTTTTGGCAAGGCCAGCGTTTTCAAGTACATCAGCGACGACTACGGCGCCAACATTGGATCCATCTCCGGCATCGTCGGCTTGGCCGGCGGCCTGGGAGGCTTTGTCCTGCCCGTCCTGTTCGGCGTGCTGATGGACCTTACCGGCATTCGGTCCAGTGCCTTCATGCTGATGTATGGCGTGGTCTGGGTATCCCTCATCTGGATGTACTGGACTGAAGTGCGTCGCCAACAGGTGATGGGCAGCGCCGCAACGGCTTTCTCTCTGCATCAATAGACAACAGATTTTCATTCCAACAGGAGCATCACCATGGCTGAAACCACTTATTCAAAAGCCGATATCACCGACTGGCGGCCCGAAGACAACACGTTCTGGGAGACCACCGGCAAGCGGATCGCCAACCGCAACCTGTGGATCTCCATTCCCAATCTGTTGTGTGGCTTTGCCGTATGGGTGATGTGGGGCATCATCACGGTGCAGATGCTGAACCTGGGCTTTCCGTTCAAACCGGCAGACATGTTCACCCTGACCGCCATTTCCGGGCTGATGGGGGCCACATTCCGCATACCAGCATCGTTTTTTATCCGACTCTCGGGCGGGCGCAACACCATCTTCCTGACCTCCGCCTTGCTGATCATTCCGGCGGTGTGGACCGGCATTGCGCTGCAAGACAAAAACACGCCACTGTGGGTGTTTCAGGCCTGCGCCTTCCTGTCGGGCATTGGCGGCGGCAACTTTGCCTGCTCCATGTCCAACATCACCGGCTTCTTCCCCAAGCGCCAGCAGGGCACGGCGCTGGGATTGAATGCCGGACTGGGCAACTTCGGTGTGACCACCATGCAGGTGCTGATTCCGTTGGTCATGACGGTCGGCCTGTTTGGTGCAGTTGGTGGTGGCTCCATGGTGCTGACCAAGGACAGCGGCTGGATTCTGGGCAAGATTCTGGCGGGCACGCCCACGTTCATTCAAAACGGAGGTTTTGTGTGGGCCGCGATTCTGGTGCCGCTGGTCATTGCGGCCTGGTTTGGCATGAACAACCTGATGCCACTGTCGCCCAACTACGGCGGCACCTTCGCTGCGTTCAGCAAGATTCTCTACCTGTGGGGCATCACCGCGGTGATTGGTCTGGTGGGCTTGTACCTGTACCTGCCAGCGCCCACCGGCCTGGGTCTGCTCAATATGTGGGTTGCCTTGCCGCTGATCATGGTGGTGACCTTGTTTGTGATGAAACTTGCTGCGTTTGGCGAGATGAAAGGCAACATAGCCAAGCAGTTTGAGATTTTCAAGAACAAGCACACCTGGTCCATGACCGTTCTGTATGTGGTGACTTTCGGTTCCTTTATTGGATTCTCGATGGCCCTGCCACTCTCCATCACCGTGATCTTCGGCATCAGCCACGTGCCCGATGCCGCTGGTGTCATGCAGCACACGCTGAAGAACCCCAATGCACCCTCGGCCCTCACCTATGCCTGGATCGGCCCCTTTGTGGGGGCGCTGATTCGCCCGTTGGGTGGCTGGATTGCAGACAAGGTGGGGGGCTCCATCGTGACCCAGATTATTTCTGTAGTGATGGCCGGTGCTTCCGCCGGCGTCGGGTACATGATGATGCTAGCCTACGCGTCGGCCACTCCCGAGCAGTATTTCTCCACCTTCATGTGGCTGTTCGTTCTGTTGTTTGCCGCCAGCGGCATCGGCAATGGCTCGACTTTCCGCACGGTGGGCGTGGTGTTTGACCGCCAGCAGGCCGGACCGGTGCTGGGTTGGACATCGGCCGTAGCCGCTTACGGTGCGTTTATCGCCCCGGTCGTAATCGGTGCCCAGGTGAAGGCCGGCACACCGCAAACCGCGATGTACGGTTTTGCCATCTTTTACGCCCTCTGCCTGATTCTGAACTGGTGGTTCTACCTGCGTGCGGGCTCTGAAATCAGGAACCCGTAAGGACTGACTTGCTCCAAGTTTAGTAGCTGCTCACGCACACCAGATAAGCGCTAGAGCCTGATTTTGTATTGAAACATTGACCCTTCAAGAGGCAACCCATGAGTCATTTTCTGGATCGACTAACCCACTTCTCCAACCCCAAGGAACCGTTCTCGGGTGACCATGGCGTCACCACCGCGGAAGACCGCACCTGGGAAGACGCTTACCGTGACCGCTGGGCACACGACAAGATCGTGCGCTCCACGCACGGCGTGAACTGCACCGGCTCGTGCTCCTGGAAGGTGTACGTCAAGGGCGGAATCGTCACCTGGGAAACCCAGCAAACCGACTACCCGCGCACCCGCGACGACCTGCCCAACCATGAGCCCCGTGGCTGCGCGCGCGGCGCGTCGTATTCCTGGTACCTGTACAGCGCCAACCGGGTCAAGTACCCGATGGTTCGCGCACGACTGCTCAAACACTGGCGTGCGGCATTGGCGATTGCCAAGAGCCCGGTCGATGCCTGGGCCAGCATTGTCGAGAACCCTGAAGCGCGCCTGGAGTGGCAGAAGCAGCGTGGACTGGGCGGCTTTGTCCGTAGCACCTGGGATGAAGTGAACCAGATGATTGCCAGCGCCAACGTGTACACCGCCAAGAAGTACGGCCCGGACCGGGTGATTGGGTTCTCGCCGATTCCCGCTATGTCGATGGTCAGTTACGCGGCGGGCAGCCGCTACCTGTCACTGATCGGCGGCGTGTGCATGAGTTTTTATGACTGGTATTGCGATCTGCCCCCGGCCAGCCCGCAGGTCTGGGGTGAGCAGACCGACGTGCCTGAGTCCGCCGACTGGTACAACTCCAACTTCATCATCGCCTGGGGCTCCAATGTGCCCCAGACGCGCACGCCCGATGCGCACTTCTTCACCGAAGTGCGCTACAAAGGCGCGAAAACGGTCGCTATCACGCCCGACTATTCCGAAGTTGCCAAGCTGGCCGATCTGTGGATGCACCCCAAGCAGGGAACCGATGCCGCCGTGGCCATGGCCATGGGGCACGTGATCCTGAGCGAGTTTTACTTCGGCAAGCGGGACGAGGGCCGGGCCGCCCCAAGCGAGTCCGTCCCCCTTGGGGGGGAAGCGCCCCAAGGCGCTCAGGGGGGGTACCGATCTAAGTACTTCGACGACTACGTACGCCGCTATACCGACATGCCCAACCTGGTCCAGTTGGAGGAGCGCGCCTTGCCTGACGGACGCAAGGTGCTGGTGCCGGGCCGCTATGTGCGCGCCAGCGACTTCAATGGCAAGCTCGGTCAGGCCAATAACCCGGAATGGAAGACGGTGGCCATCGACGAAAACGACAAGGTCGTGCTGCCCAACGGTTCCATAGGCTTCCGGTGGGGCGCCGAAGGCCGCGCCGACGTCGGCAAGTGGAACCTGGAGAACAAGGAAGCGCGTGACAACGGCGAAGTCAAGCTGAAACTCAGTTTGATGGAGGCCTCAGCCAACGGAACTGCAGCCGACTACGAGGTGGGTGACATTGGCTTCCCCTACTTTGGCGGCATTGACACCCCCAACTTCAGTGCCAACCAGCAGGCGAGTGCGGTCGACGACATACTGGTGCGCAAGGTACCGGTGCGTCGCATCAAGCTGGGCAAAGCCGGTGAAGAGCGTTCCATGCTGATCGCCACCGTGTTTGACCTCACGGTTGCCAACTACGGCGTCAACCGTGGGTTGCCCGGCGACACCGGTGCCACCAGCTTCGATCAGGACACGCCCTACACCCCCGCCTGGCAGGAAAAAATCACCGGCGTCAAACGCGACCAGATCATTGCAGTGGCGCGCCAGTTTGCCGACAACGCCGACAAGACCAAAGGCAAGTCCATGGTCATCATCGGGGCTGCGATGAACCACTGGTACCACAGTGACATGAACTACCGCGGCATCATCAATATGCTGATGATGTGTGGTTGCATCGGCCAAAGCGGTGGCGGCTGGGCACATTACGTGGGTCAGGAGAAACTGCGTCCACAGACTGGCTGGACGGCGCTGGCGTTTGCCCTGGACTGGGTGCGTCCGCCGCGTCAGATGAACTCCACCAGTTTCTTTTATGCCCACACCGACCAATGGCGTTACGAGAAGTTGGGGGTGGAAGAAATCCTGTCACCTCTGGCCGACAAATCCAAGTTTGGCGGCAGCCTGATCGACTACAACGTGCGCGCCGAACGCATGGGCTGGTTGCCCAGCGCACCGCAGTTGCAAACCAACTCCATGCAGTTGGTGAAGGATGCGCAGGCCAAGGGGATGGACCCGAAAGACTACGTGGTGCAGTCGCTCAAAGACGGCTCATTGAAGATGAGCTGCGAAGACCCAGACCATCCGAACAATTGGCCCCGCAACCTGTTTGTCTGGCGTTCCAACCTGTTGGGCTCATCAGGCAAGGGCCACGAATACTTCCTCAAGCACCTGCTGGGCACCACCCATGGCGTGCAAGGCAAAGACCTCGGCAAGGATGAAGCAAAACCTACTGAAGTCCAGTGGCACGACAAAGCGCCCGAAGGCAAACTCGATTTGCTGGTGACGCTGGACTTCCGCATGAGCACCACCTGCCTGTATTCGGACATCGTGCTCCCCACCGCTACCTGGTACGAGAAAAACGACCTCAATACCAGCGACATGCACCCCTTTATCCACCCACTCTCCACAGCGGTGGACCCGGCCTGGCAAAGCAAGAGCGACTGGGAAATCTACAAGGGTTTTGCAAAGGCCTACAGCGAAGTGTGCGTCGGTCATTTGGGCGTGGAAAAGGAAATCATGCTCATGCCACTGATGCATGACACTCCCGCCGAGCTGGCGCAGCCATTTGACGTCAAGGAATGGAAGAAAGGCGAATGCGATTTGATTCCCGGCAAGACCGCGCCGCAGATCAGTGTGGTCGAGCGCGACTACCCCAACACCTACAAGCGCTTTACGGCCCTGGGGCCGCTGATGGACAAAGCTGGCAACGGTGGCAAGGGCATCGGTTGGGACACCAAGACCGAAGTCGGTCAACTCAAGTCTCTCAACGGCAAAGTGCTCGAGGAAGGCGTGTCCCTGGGGTTGGCGAAGATCGAGACGGATATTGATGCGTGCGAAGTGGTGCTGCAACTGGCGCCGGAGACCAATGGACACGTGGCGGTCAAAGCCTGGGAGGCACTGTCCAAGATCACTGGGCGCGACCACACCCACCTGGCCTTACACCGTGAAGACGAAAAGATTCGTTTTCGCGATATTCAGGCGCAGCCACGCAAGATCATCTCCAGTCCGACCTGGTCGGGGTTGGAGAGCGAAAAGGTCAGCTACAACGCCGGCTACACGAATGTGCATGAGCTGATCCCATGGCGCACGCTCACCGGTCGCCAGCATTTCTACCTGGACCACCCGTGGATGCTGGCCTTTGGCGAAGGATTGTCCAGCTACCGTCCGCCGGTCGACCTGAAGGCAGTTGGCAGCATCATGGACCGCAAGCCCAACGGCAACAAGGAAATTTCCTTGAACTTCATCACGCCGCACCAGAAGTGGGGCATTCATTCGACCTACACCGACAACCTGATGATGCTGACGCTCAGCCGGGGTGGCCCGTGTGTGTGGCTGAGCGAGGATGACGCCAAAGTTGCCGGCATTGTCGACAACGACTGGATTGAGCTGTTCAACACCAACGGTGCCATTGCGGCGCGTGCGGTGGTGAGCCAGCGCGTGAATCCCGGCATGGTGATGATGTACCACGCGCAGGAAAAAATCGTCAATACCCCAGGCGCAGAAATCACCGGCACACGGGGTGGAATTCACAACTCGGTGACGCGCATTACGACCAAGCCGACACACATGATCGGTGGCTACGCCCAGTTCAGCTATGGCTTCAACTACTACGGAACCATTGGTACCAACCGCGATGAATTTGTCGTGGTGCGCAAGATGCGAAAAATTGACTGGTTGGACGGCGAAGCCGCTGCAACCATTCAATTATGAAAGCCCCCCTGAGCGGCTGCGCCGCTTCCCCCTGGGGGACGACACCAGTCGCCCGGCTGAGCCGGTTCGACGGTGTCCCTGGCAGAGGCACTTCTATCGTCGCATTTCTGGTGAAAGAAAGAGAGATTTAACATGAAAGTACGCGCACAAATCGGTATGGTGCTCAATCTGGACAAGTGCATTGGTTGCCACACTTGCTCGGTCACCTGCAAAAACGTCTGGACCAGCCGACCCGGTATGGAATACGCCTGGTTTAACAACGTGGAGACCAAACCCGGCATTGGCTACCCCAAAGAGTGGGAAAACCAGGACAAGTGGAATGGTGGTTGGACTCGCAATGCGGATGGCTCGATTGAGCCCAAGCAGGGTGGCAAGTGGAAGCTGCTGATGCGCATCTTCTCCAACCCCAATATGCCGCAGATTGACGACTACTACGAACCGTTTACCTTTGACTACGACCACCTGCAGTCCGCGCCGGAGACCAAGGCTGCACCGACGGCCCGACCACGCAGCCTGATCACCGGCAAGCGCATGGAGAAGATCGAGTGGGGACCCAACTGGGAGGAGATTCTCGGCGGCGAGTTTTCCAAGCGCAGCAAGGACGCAAATCTGGCCAACTTCGACCAGGTGCAAAAGGACATGGTGGGTCAGTTCGAGAACACCTTCATGATGTACCTGCCACGCCTTTGCGAGCATTGCCTCAATCCGGCGTGCGTGGCGTCCTGTCCGTCGGGGTCCATCTACAAGCGCGAAGACGATGGCATTGTGCTGATCGATCAGGACAAGTGCCGCGGCTGGCGCATGTGCGTATCGGGTTGCCCGTACAAGAAGATTTATTACAACTGGAAGAGCGGCAAGGCCGAGAAATGCATCTTCTGCTATCCACGCATTGAAGCGGGTCAACCCACGGTATGCAGCGAAACCTGCGTGGGCCGAATACGCTACCTTGGTGTCATTTTGTACGACGCCGACAAAATTGGCGAAGCTGCCAGCGTGGCCAACGACAAGGACCTGTACCAGGCGCAGCTGGATATCTTCCTCGATCCGAATGATCCGGAAGTGATCAAACAGGCGCGTCTGGACGGGATTCCCGAGGCGTGGCTGGAGGGTGCGCGCAAGAGCCCCGTGTACAAGATGGCAGTGGAGTGGAAGGTGGCGCTGCCCCTGCACCCCGAGTACCG
>CAJBVC010000910.1 GCA_903958915.1 uncultured beta proteobacterium | reverse complement strand
TGGATCAAAAAACGCTGGGGTGGCAAGCTCATCCTCAAAGGCATCCAGGACGTAGAAGACGCGCAGCTGGCGGTCAATTCGGGCGCCGATGCGCTGATCGTCTCCAACCACGGCGGGCGCCAGCTCGATGGCGCAGAGTCCTCCATCCGGGCGCTGCCGCACATCGTTGACGCAGTTGGCGGCAAGATCGAAGTGCACATGGACGGCGGTATCCGCAGCGGCCAGGACGTGCTCAAGGCGCGTGCTCTGGGTGCCCAGGGCACCTACATTGGACGCGCGTTTCTCTACGGCCTGGGTGCCATGGGCGAGGAAGGCGTGAGCAAGTGCCTGGAGATCATCCACCGGGAGCTCGACCTCAGCATGGCCTTTTGTGGTCACACCAAGATCGACACGGTAGACAAGGGCATCCTTTTGCCCGGCACCTTTCCGACCTGTTGACACTTTCGGGTAGGATGAAACCCAACCATGTCCTACCCTGAAAACACCTCCCCCGCCTCACCGTCCTCCAGCTCTACCCGCGGCGTCAGCGGCTGGTGGCGCGCGTTTACGATTGCTTTACTCATTGTTCTGGGCTTGGCCATTGCGTCGGCCATGAGCATGTACGAGCAGTTCAAGGCGCAGTTGCAGCACATGCAAACGCAATTGAAAACCGTGCCGCAAATCAAAACCATCTCAGTGCTCGTGGACGACAAGCATGCGCCTGCGATGTTGATTACCCACGACCCGCAAGAAACGACACTTCAGATACAGCGTCTGAACGCGGTGGTCGAAGGGCAGGAGGACGGCATGCAACTCTGGGCCCTGTCTGGCGACAAACGTCCGGTGTCGCTCGGCGTGCTGACCCCCAAACTGAAAATGCAGCGCCTCAACGCCACAGACAAAGACCTGGCGCCTATGGACACACTGGCGATCAGCGTGGAAAACCGCGGTGGAGTCTCGCCCAGCCAGGGGCCGCGCCTGCCCTACCTGTTTCAGGGCGCAGTGATCCAGAAGGCACGTTAGGACCAGGCGTCTGCTGGCGGTGACGACTCCACCCCGCCCTATCCGACGTATCGCCCATCTCGACATGGACGCGTTTTACGCGTCGGTGGAGCTGTTGCGTTACCCCCAGCTCAAAGGGTTGCCTGTGGTCATTGGTGGTGGACGAAGACATGAGGATGACCTGTTAGCGCGCCTGACTCTGGAACAACCGGAGCAGGAGTGGACATCAGACACATTGCATCGCATTCCCGTTGATTTTTTTCCGCGCCTGCAGGGCTATGCAGGACGCGGGGTCATCACCACCGCCACCTATGCAGCGCGGCAATTTGGCGTGGGTTCGGCCATGGGCCTAATGAAAGCGGCCAAACTTTGCCCTCAGGCTATTTTGCTACCGGTGGACTTTGCCCAGTACCGGCATTATTCGCAGCGCTTCAAATCCATCATTACCGACATCGCTCCCGTCATGGAGAACCGCGGCGTAGACGAGGTGTATATTGATTTCACCGACGTTCCTGGTGGCCAGCGCGAAGGTGGGCGCGTGCTGGCAAGGCTGATTCAGAAGGCCATTTTTGACGACACCGGTCTGACTTGCTCCGTCGGAGTCGCACCCAACAAGTTGCTCGCCAAAATGGCCAGCGAGTTCAACAAGCCCAACGGCATCGCCATCGTGCGCGAGGAAGATCTGCAAGACATGGTCTGGCCGCTGGCCTGCCGCAAGATCAACGGCATCGGCCCCAAAGCCGATGAAAAACTCAAGCGCCATGGCATCGAAACCATAGGCCAGCTCGCGGCCAAGGATTTGCAGTGGCTTATCGATACCTTTGGTCAGCG
>CAJBVC010000909.1 GCA_903958915.1 uncultured beta proteobacterium | reverse complement strand
GTCGCGCGCCCTGGCGTGCCCGCCACGATCTGCTCTGGCGTGTAGCCATCAATGGAAATGACGGTGTCACCGCGTTTCAGTCCCGCCAGTCCCACCGGGCTCTTCGGCTCCACCATGCGAACCTTCAGAACCGTCTTGGCGGGGTCGCTCCAGGTCACCGAGTACCCGTAGCCCATGAAGATGCCTTCGCCGTAGAACTGTTCAAACTGCGCCGTGGTCTCGGAGTAGCTATAGCGATCGACCACCGGGTACAGCAACGACTGGAAAAATCCATTCATGTCCGCAGCATCGGCATTCGCTGTGCCCATGTTGGCATACCAAAAATAGCGGTCCTTCATATAGCTTTGCAGCCAGCTGCGCTGGTCTGCTATGGAGCAACTGGCGGGTGCGCTGCCGTAAGCATCGGAACCGCTACTGGCGCTTCCACTGTCACTTCCACCGCCGCCACCGCCGCACCCGCTGAGCCATCCCAAACCCAGCGCCAGCACTATGGCTGAGGTGATGCGGTTGCGAAGAAGCGGCTTCTGAGTCGAACAGGTGGGTTGGTACATGAGGAGGTCCCGCAGAGAGAGCAATGGAAAAGAATACCAGATGCTAGTCGCGCGTGGCGTGGCGTTGCACGCAGGCCACGTACGATGCGCCATCGGGCGTGCGCCCACTGCTTTGGCTGTCCTGCAACATCCTGCCCAGGCACTCCATGGCATCGTGATGGGCCTGGTGCAGGGAGTTGTGCCGGTGGGTCAGCAACTCGACCGCCTGCCGGATGCCGCGTGGCTGGTCGATGCTGCACTGCTCGGTGATGGAGAGATGCATGGACAGATGCAGGAATGCGTTGCTTCGTCCCTCCTGCAGGGTGCCCATGGTTGCCAGGGCAGTGTCCAGGTCGGCGAAGTCGCTGGCGTATTCGGGATGCTCGTCCATCCACTCAACCGCTATGATTTCAATAGCTTCCAACGCAAGTCCAGAGCGCCCTTTGGCGTAACTATTACAAAAAAAACGCCGAACATCGGCTTGCGACGGATTGAACATGGAGCGAGATTAACACGCCCACAGTGGCCACTTGGACCACTGTGGGTGTGAGGTACGGTTTACAGGCGTGTCACGCCCGAGACGTAACCCACCAGTTTGCCGTCGGCATACAGCGCGCCTTCAGGGGCGCCGGCTTCGGCATAGAACTCCAGAGCCACGGCAAGCGGGTCTGCTTTGACCGACCGTGGTGCAAGCTGGCGTGCCAGGCGGGCCAAAACCGCGCTTGCTGCACGCAACAATGTTGCTGCGACCAGGCGGGGTCGGCGACCGAGTTGCCACGAAACGGCGGGTGGACGCCAGGTCAAACTCTTTATCATGATAATTTCTCCTTGCCCTCGGCGGTTCGGAAACAACTTCGGGAGTGTTGGGTTCTGCGGGGTGGAGGGGAGGTGTCACTCGGAAATTGGCTATGCCAGTTGCTGAGCTTGCCTCAATGATAAAGTAAACATTATCTTGAGCAAGTCAAGATAGCAAAAAAATGCAACGACGCTATTTCTTCTGTTTCAACGGCGCAACACGGGCCTGGCTGCGCAGCCAGAGGTCATGCCCGTCACTGGTCGCCGGTGCCGTTGGAGCGGACGTTTTCGGTGGGGCTGCGCCGGTCAAGGGCGCTGCATTGCCACGTGCAGCGGTCGGTGCAGCGGGTTTTGCGTTGGCGGTACCCGGCGTAAGCACTTCACCCAGCAGGTCCAGCAGGCGGGTGCGCGCGCGCTGTGGGTGCCTTCGGTAGTAGGTAAGAACCAGCCCGACAATGAAGCGCTCGTCGTCGTCTTGGGGCGTGGAGCTGTCTGCCTGCCCCGAACCCGCAGCAGTCGGCGCAGGTGCCGCAGCGGTGTTTACCGGTGACCCGCTGTGGTCCTGGTCCATCCATCCATAGGGTTTGTGGCACAACTGCTCAAACTGGCGGGCCAGACGCTCGCCGATCTGGCGCGAGCGGCTCTTGATCTGGCTCCAGTAGCTTGGCTGCACCTGTACCCGCAAGGCAAATCGTCCCTCCAGACCGCGCAAGGTTGCCGCGTCCGGATGCTTCACCGTGGCGCGCACAAACTCATCAAATAAGGCGATCGCGTTGGTGAATCGGATCTGTGCGACATCGGGACTGCTACTCATGGCTGCGATGATAAACCGTCCTTTACCAAATTCGCGTAGAGGAAGATCGCACCATGCGCCTGTGTCATTACAAATTTGATAGCATGTCACGCTTGTCCGGCGGGCGCTAGAGCCCTTTTTCATGCCCATCCATGCCGTTGCCCCTGATCACTGATCCCGCCTTCTACCTGGTCGCCATTCCGGCGGTGTTGCTGATGGGCGTGAGCAAGAGCGGGTTTGGAGC
>CAJBVC010000908.1 GCA_903958915.1 uncultured beta proteobacterium | reverse complement strand
CTGTGATCCCGTCCATTCGCGTGGTAGGCGTTATCCGGAGGCTGTCGCTCCGACCCGCACCGATTTCCAACGCGACCGTGATCGCATAGTCCACTCCACAGCGTTTCGGCGCCTGGTCTACAAGACGCAGGTGTTTTTGAACCACGAGGGTGACCTGTTTCGCACCCGCTTGACGCACTCCCTTGAGGTAGCCCAATTGGGTCGATCCATTGCGCGGTCGCTGGGCTTGAATGAAGATCTGGTGGAAGCGATTGCGCTGGCACACGACCTCGGACACACGCCATTCGGCCATGCAGGGCAGGACACGCTCAACGCCTGTATGCAGGGGCACGGCGGTTTTGAGCACAACCTGCAAAGCCTGCGCGTGGTCGACCAACTCGAAGAGCGCTACCCGCAGTTTGATGGGCTGAACCTGACCTTTGAGACGCGTGAGGGCATCCTCAAGCACTGTTCCCGCGCCAACGCGCAGGTGCTGGAGGCCAGCGAGCCTGGTGGGATTGCCAACCGCTTCTTGTGCAATGGACAGCCCAGTCTGGAAGCGCAACTTTGCAATGTGGCTGACGAAATCGCCTACAACGCGCACGATGTCGATGATGGCGTGCGATCCGGGCTCCTTTCTTTGGAGCAATTGCAGGAATTGCCGTTGGTGGAAGAGTTTCGAACACTTGCTTTGGCCAGCCATCCGCACCTTGCCCAACCGGTGCATGCAAGGCGTCTACTGTACGAGTCAATCCGCCTCATGTTGAGTGCACAGGTTTATGACGTTATTGCAGCAACCTCAGCAGCAGTCACAGCGGCACAGCCGCAAGGAGTTGACGAGGTGCGACGCTTGCCTGCACTCGTGCAATTTAGCAAACCGATGCGCGAGCGGTCTCTGGCTCTCAAGTCCTTTCTCATGGACAAGTTGTACCGTCATCCCCAGGTGGTCAGCCAGCGAACGCTGGCGCAACAGGTGGTGCAAGAGCTCTTTTCACTGTATTGCGAGCGTCCCCGAGAAATGCAGGCAGGGTTTGCTGCCCGGGCGACCGTGCATTCGTCAGCAGACGGCACCGCGTCCAACCCTGTTCCACGGGTGGTGGCCGACTACATTGCGGGCATGACCGACCGGTTTGCGATGCGGGAGCACCAGCGCCTGACAGGGGCGACACTGTTTGTTTGAGGGCAACTCTGCAATTGAGGACAACTCGATAGAAAACATCGCGCCGCATCGCTAGAATGACCCACGTATGATGCGTTTATGGAGGGGTCGTGAGCTTTCTAAATCAGTTGAAGTCGCAGGCGACAGCGCTTCAATCCCAACAGGTCGCCGATGGGGCGTTGCACGAATCGAACCGGGCTAAAACCGAATTGGCGAGCAAGACCGTGTGGTTGTATGTTGCGGAATTGGCCAAGCAACTCAATGTCATTGCGCCGGACGGTCCGCGCCTGTCCATCGATGGCAAGACGCATTGGCCCGCCATGAAACTATGCGCTTTCCGTCCGGATTCACGCAAGAAGATGCTGCGCGACAAGGAAGTCTTCGACTTCATTGCCATGGGCTGGGATATTGTTGTTCGTGAAGGTACCGCGCCTTCGGGGTCGGTGAGCGTCAACTTCCCGCCTGACCTGGAACGCGTTGAAAAACGAATCGCCGCTGGCGCTGTGAAGCATGAGCGCAAGGAAATTCGCCATCCCGAAAAGAACTCCCTGCAGGCCATCCGGTTTGACTATGTGATGCAGGCACGCGGCAACTTGATGGTCACCGCGGACCACGATAAAGCACAGTTGCGTTTTCGTGTGGCCAACGCATCGGGTTTTGAGGTTCTGCAGACCACCATCGGTGCAGAACGCATTTCGAGTGATCTGCTGGACGAGATGGCCAAAATGATTGTGGGTCAACCGAACCAGTTTGTATGACCCGTCAGGCCGCACCTGCGGATGCCCAGGTGGTGGACGACACCCGTCACTGGCTGCGTCAGGCGGTCATTGGATTGAACCTGTGTCCGTTCGCCAAGTCGGTGGATGTCAAGAACCAGGTGCACTACGCAGTCAGCCGCGCTGTCGGATTCAGGGACATGCTGGCGGACCTTAAATGCGAGCTCGAAGCCCTCGCGGACTCACCGCCGGAGGTGCGCGACACCACCTTGTTGATCGCTGCCGAAGGCTTCGGCGAGTTCCTGGAATTCAACAGCTTGCTTGTTGAAGCCAACCGCATGCTGGCGAAGTGGGGGTATGCAGGGGTTTTTCAGATCGCCAGCCTGCACCCACGGTACCAGTTTGCAGATACCGAGCCCGACGACGTCACCAATTGCACCAACCGGTCACCCTATCCCACACTGCACCTGCTGCGCGAAGCCAGCATTGACCGCGCAGTACAGGCGTTTCCAAATGCAGAGTCGATATTTGCAAACAATATGGCCACCATGCTGCGGATGGGTCGTTCCGGTTGGGACGCGCTGGGGGTGCAAGCCGGCGGGTCTGGCAAAGCTGCTCCATGAAGCATCGCAAACCACTGCAGGAAGTGAATCCATTGGCGGATGCATTGAGGCCCGGGCAATCCATAGAGCTCCTCAAAGAACTGCACATCCTGACGCGTGACGGCAAGCTCAACCAGGATTCACGTCGCAAACTCAAGCAAGTGAACCATTTGGTGCAGTTTATCGAGAAAGTAATGCACGAACTCGGGGCGGGGCATGGCAAGTCGCTGACGTTGGCGGACCACGGCGCGGGCAAGTCCTACCTTGGGTTTATCCTGTACGACTTGTGCCTGAAGGCGTTGGGCAGCGGGCATATCTACGGCATCGAGACGCGCTCGGAGCTGGTCGAAAAGTCGCAGGCTTTGGCAGCGCGCCTCGGATTTGATCGAATGACGTTTGTCAACCTGAGCGTACTGGATGCAACGACTGCATTAGCCTTGCCCGCGCGGGTCGATCTCGTCACAGCTTTGCATGCCTGCGATACGGCGACCGATGACGCCATCGCGTTCGGATTGCGCAAGGAGGCGCAGGCCATGGTGCTGGTGCCGTGCTGCCAGGCGGAAATCGCGCGCAGCCTGAATGCGCACAAGGCACTCAATCTCAAACGCACCACGCTTGCCGAACTCTGGCGGCATCC
The DNA here is from genome assembly GCA_903958915.1 of uncultured beta proteobacterium. Classification (GTDB taxonomy): domain Bacteria; phylum Pseudomonadota; class Gammaproteobacteria; order Burkholderiales; family Burkholderiaceae_C; genus Allorhodoferax. The sequence continues at coordinate 11,190 of CAJBVC010000908.1, read as the reverse complement.
GCTGCATACCCGTGAAGTGGGCAGCCAACTGACCAATGTGCTGCGTTGCCTGTACCTGGAGGCCATGGGCTATGACGTCACGGTGACCGAGTTGGTGGGTTGGGAGCACAGCATGAAGAATGAACTTATCATCGCGCGCCGCGTCAAAACGACCAATCCACAAGCAGCCTCGAGGTTGCGAGCGCTTTTGGAGCTATTCGGCTTGACGGAGTTCCTTCATCACCGGTTTACATTGTTGCCGGACAATGCAGTGGTTCAGTAGGCGACTCAGGTGAAGTTTGGTTAATCGTTAATGCAGGAGGTTGTGATGAAACGAATGGTGATGGCGACAGTGTTGGGCTTGATGGCTGTTCTTTTGGCGGGCTGCGCGACGAGCAGTCCGGACGTGATTCAACGGGGCGATGCCCAACGCATGGCCAAGGTGGAAGATGCCGTGGTGCTCACAGTGCGCCCGGTCGTGGTTGATGGCAGCCAAAGCGGTGTTGGCGCTGCGGTGGGTGGTGTCGCCGGTGCCATTGGTGGCTTTGCCAGTAGCGGCGTGCGGCGTGAAGGCCAGGTCTTGGGGTTGCTTGCTGGCGTGGCGGGTGCCGCCGCGGGCAACGCCGTGGAGCGCATGGCTACACGTGAGGAGGCATTCGAGATTCTGGTGCAGCTCAAAGGAGGTGAACGCCGCGCTATCGTGCAGGCCAAGGGTGGCGAAACGTTCATGCCTGGCGATGCAGTCATTTTGGTGACCACGGGAAACAAAGTACGCGTCACCAGAGCACCTCGTTAATTGGGGTCAGATTCCAATTATGATGCGGCATTTCCGGTTGCCTCATCGCTATGGCCCGCCTTCCCCGTCTGACACTGCCAGGCTATCCGCATCACGTCATTCAGCGTGGTAACAATCGGCAACCGATCTTTGCCGCAGTGGCCGATCGCGAACGATTGTTGGACATCCTTTTTGAGAACGCCAAGACCTTCGACGTGGCGGTGCATGGCTACGTACTGATGGACAACCACTTTCATCTTTTGGCAACGCCACAGTCGGACAACGGTCTGCCCCAAATGATGCAGGCGGTGGGACGGCGTTATGTGCGCTATTTCAACGATGGCCAGAAACGAACGGGTACCTTGTGGGAGGGGCGGTACAAGTCGACCCTTATGCAAACCGACCGCTATTTGTTGGCTTGCATGGTCTACATTGATCTCAACCCGGTGAGAGCCATGATCGTGGGTCAGGCGCTGGAATACCCGTGGTCAAGTCACGCGCACTACATCGGATTGCGAACGGACCGTCTGATCACGCCCCATGCACTGTTCTGGAGCTTGGGCAACACACCGTTTGCCCGGGAAGCTGCGTACGCGGAGTTGGTGCAAGCGGGCATCAGCCCAGGCCAGCAACGGTCGCTGACAGATGCCACTTTGCGGGGGTGGGCCTTGGGGGAGGCAGAATTTGTTGCAGAGTTGCAAAAGCAAACGACCCGCCGACTACTGAAGGTCAGCGCCGGGCGTCCACCAACAGCCCAGGAAAAACTGTAGAAAACGCCCTGAGACCACGTCGGTAGTAGGTGGTCAGCTATCTTTTTGATGTGTCCCTAATTATTTTGCACACACCGAAAAAATGATTAAATTGGAATCTGACCCCAATTAATATTCTTGGCACCTTTGTTGCAATGCAGTATTCTCTTTGGTCGGGAACTTCCATTGCAACATTTACAGGAGCGCGCCATGACGACGGCTGCCGAGATTGAACATCTTCAGAACAACGGTTTGTATTCCAGTGCGCAGGAGCATGACGCCTGCGGTGTGGGTTTTGTGGCACATATCCGGGGTGAAAAGAGCCACGCCATCGTGCAAAACGCCCTCAAGATTCTGGAGAACCTCGACCATCGGGGTGCAGTAGGAGCCGACAAACTGATGGGCGACGGTGCTGGCATCCTGATCCAGTTGCCTGATGCGCTGTACCGGGAAGAACTGGCAGTGCAGGGTGTGGAACTGCCGCCGCCAGGAGAATATGGTGTGGGCATGATATTCCTGCCCAAGGAGCATGCCTCCAGGCTGGCGTGCGAGCAGGAGATGGAACGAGCCATCAAGCTCGAAGGACAGGTGCTGCTGGGCTGGCGCGATGTGCCCGTCAACCGCGACATGCCCATGTCTCCCACCGTGCGCGAGAAAGAGCCCATCCTGCGCCAGGTCTTCATTGGTCGCGGCAACGATGTGATCGTGCAGGATGCCCTTGAGCGCAAGCTGTACGTGATCCGCAAAACCGCCAGCGCCAATATCCAGGCCCTCAAACTCAAGCACAGCAAGGAGTACTACGTGCCGAGCATGAGCAGCCGTACCGTGGTGTACAAGGGCTTGCTTCTCGCTGACCAGGTGGGCGTGTACTACCGCGATCTGGAGGACGAACGCTGCGTCTCGGCTCTGGGTTTGGTACACCAGCGTTTTTCCACCAACACTTTCCCTGAGTGGCCGTTGGCCCACCCCTATCGTTATGTTGCCCACAATGGCGAAATCAATACGGTCAAGGGCAACTACAACTGGATGAAGGCGCGCGAAGGCGTGATGTCGTCGCCCGTGCTGGGTTCCGATCTGAAAAAACTGTACCCCATCAGCTTTGCCAATCAGTCGGACACGGCCACATTCGATAATTGCCTGGAATTGCTCACCATGGCGGGGTATCCCATCAGCCAGGCCGTGATGATGATGATTCCCGAGCCATGGGAACAGCACACCACCATGGATCCGCGTCGGCGTGCTTTTTACGAGTACCACGCTGCGATGCTGGAGCCCTGGGATGGCCCCGCGTCCATCGTGTTTACCGATGGCCGCCAGATTGGCGCCACGCTCGACCGCAACGGTCTGCGCCCATCACGCTATTGCATCACCGACGATGACCTCGTCATCATGGGCTCCGAGTCCGGCGTCTTGCCAGTGCCAGAAAACAAGATCGTGCGCAAATGGCGTTTGCAGCCCGGCAAGATGTTCCTGATCGACCTGGAGCAGGGTCGCATGATCGACGATGAGGAGCTTAAAGCCGGCCTGGCCAACAGCAAGCCCTACAAGCAGTGGATCGAGAACCTGCGCATCAAGCTCGACGATGTGTCATTTGCCGAGCGGCGCAAGGAACCCGCTTTCTCGGCCGTGGTGGCCGGTGTCGAGCCCAAACGCGTGACCGACGCAGTCCCATTGCTCGACCGCCAGCAGGCTTTTGGCTTCACGCAGGAAGACCTCAAATTCCTGATCGCCCCTATGGCCACCGCTGGAGAAGAAGCCATTGGCTCCATGGGCAACGACAGCCCATTGGCGGTCTTGTCCGACAAGAACAAGCCGCTGTACAACTACTTCAAGCAACTGTTCGCGCAGGTGACCAACCCGCCGATCGACCCGATCCGCGAAGCCATCGTAATGTCGCTGGTGTCGTTTATTGGTCCCAAGCCCAATTTGCTGGACATCAACCAGGTGAATCCGCCGATGCGCCTGGAGGTGAGTCAACCGGTGCTGGACTTTGCCGATATGGCCAAGCTGCGCGATATCGAGAAGCACACTCAGGGCAAATTCCGCAGCCACACCATAGACATCACCTACCCGCTTGCCTGGGGCCATGAAGGGGTGGAAGCCAAACTGGCATCCCTGTGCGCCGAAGCGGTGGATGCGATCAAGGGTGGCAAAAACATTCTCATCATCAGCGACCGCAACCTGTCACAAACACAGGTGGCCATTCCGGCATTGCTTGCGCTATCGGCAATTCATCAGCACCTGGTGGGTGAGGGATTGCGCACGACTGCCGGTCTGGTGGTGGAAACCGGAACAGCCCGTGAAGTGCACCACTTTGCTGTGCTGGCGGGCTATGGCGCCGAGGCCGTGCACCCTTATCTGGCCATGGAAACCTTGAGCAGTATTCACAAGGATTTGCCCGGCGACCTGAGTTCCGAAAAGGCCATCTACAACTATATCAAGGCGGTCGGTAAGGGGCTGTCCAAGATCATGTCAAAGATGGGCGTGTCAACCTACATGAGCTATTGCGGCGCACAGCTGTTTGAAGCCATTGGCCTGTCCAGCGCCACCGTCAGCAAGTATTTCACCGGCACACCGAGCCGCGTCGAAGGCATTGGCGTGTTTGACATTGCCGAGGAAGCCATTCGCATGCACCAGGCCGCATTCGGTTCCGATCCCGTGCTGGCGAACGCACTGGATGCCGGCGGGGAATATGCGTGGCGCACCCGCGGCGAGGAGCACATGTGGACACCCGACGCCATCGCCAAGCTGCAGCACAGCACACGTGCCAACAACTGGAACACCTACAAGGAGTATGCCCAGCTCATCAATGACCAGAGCAAACGGCACTTGACCCTGCGCGGTCTGTTCGAGTTCAGGATAGACCCCGCAAAGGCGATACCCGTGGAAGAGGTCGAGCCGGCCAAGGAAATTGTCAAACGCTTTGCCACTGGTGCCATGTCGCTGGGCTCCATCTCCACCGAAGCACACGCCACCCTGGCGGTGGCCATGAACCGCATCGGAGGCAAAAGCAACACCGGCGAAGGCGGTGAAGACCCGGCGCGCTACCGCCAGGAACTCAAAGGCATTCCGATCAAGCAGGGCCAGACCATGGCCGACATCATCGGCCACGATGTCGTGGAAGTGGATATTCCCCTGACGCCGGGTGATTCGCTGCGCTCACGCATCAAGCAAGTTGCGTCCGGCCGCTTTGGCGTCACTGCCGAGTACCTCAACAGCGCCGACCAGATTCAGATCAAGATGGCACAAGGTGCCAAGCCGGGCGAGGGGGGGCAGTTACCCGGTGGCAAGGTCTCAGACTACATCGGCCGCTTGCGCCACTCGGTGCCGGGTGTGGGTCTGATTTCACCGCCACCCCACCATGACATCTATTCGATTGAAGACCTGGCCCAGTTGATCCACGACCTCAAAAATGTGGCACCGCACTCCGGCATCAGTGTCAAACTGGTCAGCGAGATCGGTGTGGGAACCATTGCCGCCGGGGTTGCCAAGTGCAAGGCCGACCACGTGGTGATCGCCGGTCACGACGGCGGTACCGGTGCCTCGCCCTGGTCGTCTATCAAGCATTGCGGCAGCCCGTGGGAAATCGGCCTGGCCGAGACGCAGCAGACCCTGGTGCTCAACCGTTTGCGCAGCCGCATCCGCGTGCAGGCCGATGGCCAGATGAAGACCGGCCGCGACGTCGCCATTGGTGCGCTGCTGGGTGCTGACGAATTCGGTTTTGCGACCGCGCCGCTGGTGGTGGAAGGTTGCATCATGATGCGCAAGTGCCACCTCAACACCTGCCCGGTGGGGGTGGCCACGCAAGATCCCGCCTTGCGCCGGAAGTTCTCCGGCAAGCCCGAGCATGTGGTGAACTATTTCTTCTTTATCGCGGAAGAGGTTCGACAAATCATGGCCCAGTTGGGCATCCGCAAGTTCGACGATCTGATTGGCCGCTCCGACCTGCTCGACATGCGCAAAGGCATTGCGCACTGGAAAGCACAGGGGCTGGACTTTGGCCGCCTGTTTGCGCAACCGCAGGTGGGTGCCGAAGTGCCACGCTTCCAGACCCTGGCGCAGGAACACGGTCTGGAAAAAGCTCTCGACAACGTGCTCATTGCCAAGAGCCGCGCGGCCATCGACAAGGGTGAGCGCGTGCAGTTCATGGAAGCGGCGCGCAACGTCAACCGCTCGGTGGGAGCCATGCTGTCCGGGGCGGTCACCAAGGTGCACCCTGAGGGGCTGCCCGACAACACCATCCATATCCAATTGGAAGGCACTGGTGGCCAATCCTTTGGCGCTTTCCTGTGCAAGGGCATCACTTTGTACTTGATTGGCGATGCCAACGACTACACCGGCAAGGGCCTCTCGGGGGGCCGCGTGGTGGTGCGCCCGAGTATCGACTTCCGAGGTGAAGCCATTCGCAACACGATCGTGGGCAACACCGTGATGTACGGTGCAACTACGGGTGAGGCCTTTTTCAGCGGCGTTGCAGGTGAGCGTTTCGCGGTGCGGCTGTCGGGTGCGACTGCGGTGGTTGAAGGCACGGGCGACCACGGCTGTGAATACATGACGGGTGGCACCGTGGCGGTGCTGGGCAAGACCGGTCGCAATTTTGCTGCGGGAATGAGCGGTGGTGTCGCCTATGTGTATGACGAAGACGGCCAGTTCGCCAAGCGATGCAATACCGCGATGGTGAGCCTGGAGAAGGTTCTGTCCGCTTCCGAACAGGAGGCAGGCGTGGACCGGGGCCTCTGGCATCGCGGCGAGACCGACGAGACCCAGTTGAAGAAACTGCTGGCCGACCACAACCGCTGGACCGGTAGCAAGCGCGCGCGCGAGTTGCTGGACAACTGGGAGGCATCACGCGCTAGGTTTGTCAAGGTGTTCCCGAGCGAGTACAAGCGTGCCCTGGGTGAAATTCATGCGCGCAAAACGGCTGTAACGCCCGAAAAACAAGCGCAAGCAGCTACTAAAAAAGTAGCAGTCTGAAAAGGATCAATGATGGGAAAAATTACCGGATTCATGGAGTTTGAGCGCATCGAGGAAGGCTACAAGCCGGTCGCCGAGCGGCTCAAGCATTACAAGGAGTTTGTGATTGGCCTGGACGATGCACAGGCCAACAAACAGGCGGCGCGCTGCATGGATTGCGGCACACCGTTTTGCAACAACGGCTGCCCGGTCAACAATATCATTCCGGATTTCAACGACCTGGTCTTTCGCGGCGACTGGAAGGCTGCCATCGATACGCTGCACAGCACCAACAACTTCCCCGAGTTCACCGGGCGCATTTGTCCGGCTCCCTGCGAAGCCGCCTGTACCCTGAACGTCAACGGTGAAGCCGTGGGCATCAAGTCGATCGAGCACGCCATCATCGACCGCGCCTGGTCGGAGGGCTGGGTAGTGCCGCAGCCAGCAGCACACAAGACCGGCAAGCGCGTGGCTGTGGTGGGCGCAGGCCCCGCCGGGTTGGCCGCGGCACAACAATTGGCGCGTGCCGGCCATGCCGTCACCCTGTTCGAGAAGAACGACCGGGTTGGCGGCTTGCTGCGCTATGGCATTCCCGACTTCAAGATGGAGAAATCCCACATCGATCGCCGGGTCGAGCAACTCGTGAAGGAGGGTGTCACGATTCGCACTGGCGTACTCGTGGGCGACTGGCCGAAGGACTCCAAGGTGACCAACTGGTCCAAGGAGACAGTATCCGCAGAGCAGTTGAAGAAGGATTTCGACGCGGTGCTGCTGACGGGCGGGTCCGAACAATCGCGGGATCTTCCCGTACCAGGACGCGATCTGGCGGGCATTCACTTCGCCATGGAGTTCTTGCCGCAACAAAACAAGGTCAACGCTGGCGACAAGCTCAAGGGCCAGCTCCGCGCTGACGGCAAGCACGTGATTGTCATTGGCGGGGGTGACACCGGTTCTGACTGCGTCGGCACCAGTAACCGCCATGGAGCCGCAAGTGTTACCCAGTTTGAAGTGATGCCCCAACCTCCAGTGGAAGAAAACCGCCCCATGACCTGGCCTTACTGGCCAATCAAGCTGCGCACCAGTTCCAGCCATGACGAAGGCTGTTCGCGTGAGTTTGCCATTTCCACCAAGGAATTCATCGGCGAAAAGGGCAAAGTCACTGGTCTCTAGACGGTCAGGGTCGAATGGAAAGACGGCAAGATGGTGGAAGTCGCGGGTTCTGAACAGGTGCTCAAGGCCGACCTGGTGCTGCTTGCCATGGGCTTCGTGAATCCGGTTGCGACCGTGCTCGAAGCGTTCAGCGTTGACAAAGATGCAAGGGGCAACGCCAAGGCCTCGACCGAGGAAGCTGGTGGTTACGCAACCAATGTGAACAAGGTGTTTGCCGCCGGTGACATGCGCCGTGGGCAAAGCCTGGTTGTCTGGGCGATTCGCGAGGGCCGCCAGGCCGCCCGCGCCGTCGACGAATTTCTGATGGGGTGCAGCGCACTGCCGCGTTAAACGTCCACGCTCTTTATATACGGGCGGCAGTTCTTTTGGCAAAACCCCAATAAACCGGGGCATGCCAATACAACCAATGCGCTGAGAGTCCGCGGGCAATGTGCATCCAGAAAGTGCGTGGACGGTTCCAAAGCTGAACGATGGCCTTGAGTTTTACTGACTCCAGCGGGCTGTCGGGAGTCGTACACGACCGGCAGCTTTAGGGCGACTCAGTCAAACTTCAATCAGATGCCGTTCGTGAAGTTCGACAGAGTGCTCATTGCGATGACAACTGCCGAAGTCAAAGACTCAACTTAAATCTGCAATCAAGGACTGTTTGTCCACCTTGCTTTTATCTGATTGCACCAAAGGGAGGGACTTCATGAAGATAATGCGACTTGGCAGCATGTAGGATGCCAAGTGCTGCTTGAGTTCAAACAGGATTTCCTTGTCACTGATTTCGCTGCGAGCGGAGTAAACCATCACGATTTCTTCTTCAATGGCCTCATTGGGCATGCCAAAAACTGCGCACTGGCTAATTTGTGAAATGTTTCGTTGTACTACTGATTCAATTTCGTAAGGTGACACGCGGAATCCACGCGTTTTGATCATATTGTCGTGGCGACCAACAAAATAGTAATAGCCTTCCTCATCCCGGTAAACGTAGTCGCCACTGGCAACTACGATTTCATCAATTAGCTGCCCCTCTAAATTAATGACATTCTTCAGAATTTGTATGGACTTGAAGCGCTCGGCAGTTTCCAACGGTGCATTCCAGAAACCCCGATAGATCAATCCACCACGATGAATGAGTTCGCCGACTTCACGAGGACCGCAAGCCTTACCATCTTCGTTAATCAGAAACAGCTCAACATCTGGAATCGGTTTGCCAATGGAATCGGGTCGAATTTGAATTTGTTCTGGATCGAGATAGGTAGAACGAAATGCCTCGGTTAAGCCGTGCATGGAATAAAACTTGGCATTGCGGAATGTTTCCTTGCAGTCCTTTACCATCTTGGCCGTTACGTTTCCACCAGAGGATGTGATGATCCGTAGCTTGTCAAACAGAGCTGCAGTGGGCGTACGATAAAGCTCGTCCCCAAATAACTCAGAAATATGCACAGGCATGACTGCCAGTACAGTGACTTCGTCTTCAATCAGGTGGTTAAACCCCCCCTCTGGCAAAATAAAGTGGTGAAGCGCTAGGGTGGCTTTCTTATATAGCGAGCAGAAGAGCTGGTTTAGGCCGTAGTCCAAGTTAAAGATTAATGTGCCAGAGATGACGTCATCTTCTGTCAAATCAAGATAGTTCGATACAACCCTTGCGGAATCCATCAGATTGCGATGGGACAGGACAATACCTTTAGGTGTGCCGGTCAGGCCAAACGAATACGTGATGACGGCGTTGTCGTGACCATTAATTTGGCAAGTGTAAGGTCTATTGTAGTATTTATTGATTTCTTCGAAGGAAGGTATGTTTGGATCGAGTGTCTCGTAGCAAATAATCTTTCCTGAAAAATCAATGCCTGTAACAATATCTTTGTTTACCCCGTCGGTAATCATGACCTTGATATCGCAGTCATTGATGATGTAAGAAACTTGCTCTGCTTGCAACAGTTTGGTTAACGGCACCAGCACATACCTTGTTGACAAGGTTGCCAGGATGGCAATCATCAGGTCAATGCTCTTCATGGAGTAGACGCCTACGCGTGTATTTGCGGGCAGGCCCAACTCCTCAAGATATTGTGCAACCTGGTTAACCCGGTGCATTAACTCCTTGTAGCTGATGGAAGCGCCATCGTGCTTGATCGCAATTTTGTCGCCATGCGACAGGGCGGCGTTTTCTAGCAGTGTGCGTACGCTATTGATAGACATCATCGTTCTCCTTCATGCTGCTCTTGCTTTTGAACTTCAAGTTGGATGCCGGAGCCCAAGGTCCATATGGCATAGTCCTTATCCATGACCGTGATGGGGCGGTGCGCTGACGTCAAAATCTTCTTGTAAAAGAAAGAAATAATATCTTCGGCTTCTTTTTGAGTCAATACTTTTGTAACTCCACCCGTCAACACAATGGAGTTAATCGCCAACAGTTTCAGATTGATATAGCTGGGCCGGTAATGAGACATTTTGCACAGAACCAAGAAAATTGCCAGCTGCATAAGAATTCTTGTCGATTTTTCACTGTGTTCATCAAAGATATATTCTGTGACGTTAAGATGCATCAACAGTTCGCCGACAAACTCATTCTTTTTTGCGACAAACACCAAAGATTCGCGTGACTTGTAGACGCCAAGTTTCTTGAACACAACGCGATCGAATTCATTCTCAGTAACCAGATTGTCAACAACCAGATCCTTTGAATAGTGGATATCGGTGGTTGCGCCGCCAATGTCCAGCAGTATGAATGGGTTGACTACAGAAAATCTAGCATCGATTAAAGGCAAAGTGCGATTGACAATGTAGGGAGTTGAGTAGATTTGGTTATTGGTTATCTGGTACAGATCCTTGATGTCTTCTTTGCCTTCGATATCCTGCTGGTAAAGATTGGTGAGATAAGTTCTCAGATCCTCTTCTACGATGTGCAGTCGATCATCAATAATGTTTGGCAGAACAGTTATATGCTGAATATTTGACTTTACTTGAATGGAGTCTTTAGTGTTACCAACGTATACAACACTGGAATAGTTCAGTTGAGAGAGGTAGCGGTAAAGTGACTCACCAAAGACATCTCTTTTGCTATTGATGCCACCGACAATGATGACCACATCAATTAAATCACTCGGTACACTTGCCTTTTCAATATCCTGATACAGAATGGTATCAATGATGTTGATCCCAGAGTTCAACGCGATATTGGTAGCATATTTAACTGAAAAACTATTTGTCAACCCAATGATCAAGGTGCTGAGTCCACCGTTGGCCGAGGAGCAAATGTAGATATTTTCGGACGTAAACTGTTGAATGGTTTGCTTGCATTTTTCATTCAAATCATCAAGAATACTCTTGTTGAAATTGCGAAAATGCTGTTCAAGCTTGCCGTTGGCACAAAGTTTAAAATATGTGCTGCCGACGTCAATTAATAATTTGCTAGGATTCATTTTACTGCATGATTCCAATGTCGTGAATGATATCGCCGACAATACTTGTTGTGTCTTTGCTTAAATCACACTGAGACTTTTCGTACTCGAAGCACTTGTCTGGAATAGGAACATTTCCGCGCTTGATAATGCGAATGTTTTTTCGACTATCCCGGAT
>CAJBVC010000907.1 GCA_903958915.1 uncultured beta proteobacterium | reverse complement strand
GTATTCGCATGCAGGCGCAGTCCGAACGGGCATTGGCACTGGCGCAATGGTTGGAACAACATCCTGCGGTGAAGCGGGTCTACTACCCGGGCTTGGCCAGCCATCCGCAACATACGCTGGCCATGCGGCAACAATCCGCCAGCGGCAAGGGGTTGGGTGCTGCAGTGGTTTCCTTTGACGTACACGGTGACGGCCCCGAGGTACTGCGGCGCAATGCTTTTTCGGCAATCGACGCGGTACGCGTGTGTTCCCTCACCACCAATCTGGGCGATACCAAAACCACCATCAGCCACCCCGCAAGCACCTCGCATGGACGTCTGACAGAAGACCAGCGTCGCGCGGCCGGCATCGGTCAAGGGCTGATCCGCCTGGCGGTTGGCTTAGACCATATTGAAGACCTGAAGACCGACCTGGCGTTGGGACTGGACCCCTTGGCATGACAACAAAAATTCGCACCCGCATTGCACCATCCCCCACCGGTTTCCTGCACTTGGGAACAGCGCGCACGGCGCTCTATTCATGGGCTTACGCACGGCATTTTGGTGGCGAATTTGTATTGCGCATTGAAGACACCGATGTCGCCCGCTCCACGCAAGATTCGGTGGAACAGATTCTGGCGTCGATGCGATGGCTCGGGCTGAACTACGACGAGGGCCCGATCTACCAGATGCAGCGTTTGAGTCGCTATAAGGAAGTGCTGGACCGACTGCTTGCTGAGGGCAAGGCCTACTACTGTTACAGCACCCCCGAAGAACTCGAGGCAACCCGTGAGGCCAAACGCGCCAGGGGTGAGAAGACGCTGTACGACGGCCGTTGGCGCCCCGCGCCCGGAAAAACACTCCCGCCCGTCCCCGAAGGCGTGCAACCCGTGGTGCGGTTTTGCAATCCCACGGATGGCGATGTCACCTGGGACGACTTGGTGAAAGGCCCTATCACCATCAGCAACCGGGAGATTGATGACCTCATCATCGCTCGCACGGATGGGATTCCGACCTACAACTTCGCCGTGGTGGTGGATGATTGGGACATGCTGATCAGCCACGTGTTTCGTGGTGATGAGCACATCAACAACACCCCGTGGCAGATCAATATTTTCAACGCGCTGGGTGCGCCACTACCACTGTTCGGGCATTGTCCTGTGATCCTGGGTGACGACGGGCAAAAACTCTCCAAACGGCGCGGTGCCGTAAGTGTCACGGCTTACGAAGAGGGGGGGTATCTGCCAGAGGCCATGCTGAACTACCTGGCGCGGCTGGGCTGGAGCCACGGCGACGATGAACTGTTCAGCCAGGAACAGTTGGTGGCATGGTTTGATGGCACCCATCTGAACAAGAGTCCTGCGCAGTGGGACCCCGCCAAACTGCTGTGGGTTAATGCCCAATACATCAAGCAAGCGGACAACGATCGACTCGCCCAGTTGGTCGCAGTGCAGCTAGTCAAAATCGGCGTCAATTTGGAGTCGGCTGTGATCCAAAGCCACTTACCAAAGTTGTGCGGGTTGTTGAAGGATCGCTGTGATACCACGGTTGCGTTGGCACAGTGGGCAGCAAAGTTCTACGCGGATATAACCCCGGTGGCCTCGGAGCTTCAACAGCATGTCACCGATGCAGTGCGGCCGGCGATTGCCATGCTCGCTGAAAAGCTGGCAGCTTGTTCGTGGGACAGGGCTTCGATTGCTGCTGCCATCAAGGAAGTTCTTGCGGCAAGTGGATTGAAGATGCCACAGTTGGCGATGCCGGTGCGGGTGCTGGTGATGGGTACTGCCCAGACGCCCTCGCTGGATGCCGTGCTGGAATTGTGTGATCGAGAAAAAGTAATCTCCAGATTGAAGGCCGTCGTATTAGTTGGGCTATAATTTGAGGCTCGGAAATTAAGAATGCTGTGAGGCCTTCTTAGGTTAGGGGGTATAGCTCAGCTGGGAGAGCGCTTGCATGGCATGCAAGAGGTCAGCGGTTCGATCCCGCTTACCTCCACCAAGGTTTCTGCTGAATTGTTAAGTTGGATTAGTCCACAGGTTTTGACCCCATCGTCTAGAGGCCTAGGACACTACCCTTTCACGGTAGGTACCGGGGTTCGAATCCCCGTGGGGTCGCCAAGTTTGTAGCACTTGGTTGTCGCGCATGAGAGTGCAAGACAGCAAAGCTATCTACCAGGAGTGGTAGTTCAGTTGGTTAGAATACCGGCCTGTCACGCCGGGGGTCGCGGGTTCGAGTCCCGTCCACTCCGCCAATTATTGTTGCCAAAAATACCACGGCTTCATGCTGCGGTATTTTTTAATCAACTGACTGCCTTGCACGCAAAAATAGCCGACCCATCGACAGGGCTGTCCATCGTCGAACAGGACATGCGTCAAGTTGACCAGGTCATTGCCCTGAGGCTCAACTCTGGCGTGCCATTGGTCGGGAGCGTCGCGCAATACATCATTTCGGCTGGCGGGAAGCGTTTGCGCCCGGTTTTGCTGTTGCTGAGTTGCGGTGCCTTGGGCTACACCGGTAGCCAGAGGTTCAATCTGGCTGCGGTAGTGGAGTTCATCCACACAGCAACGCTGTTGCACGACGATGTGGTCGATGAATCGGTCCTGCGCCGTGGGAACGCAACCGCCAACGCTAAATTCGGCAATCCGGCCAGCGTGCTGGTTGGCGATTTCCTTTACTCGCGTGCCTTTCAGATGATGGTCGAAGCCAACAGCATGCGAATCATGCAGGTGCTAGCCGATGCCACCAACGTCATTGCCGAGGGCGAAGTCATGCAACTCATGAACATGCATAACGCCGCGCTCGACGAAGCCGGTTACCTGCAGGTCATCCGTTCCAAGACGGCCAAACTGTTTGAAGCCAGTGCACGAGTCGGTGCCATTCTCGCTGACGCCAGCGACCCCATGGAGCAGGCCTGCGCTGAATACGGCCAGGCGCTGGGAACGGCTTTTCAGGTGATAGATGATGTTCTCGATTACGCTGGAGATGCATCAGTCATGGGCAAAAGCCTTGGCGATGACCTGCGCGAAGGAAAATCTACGCTCCCCCTCATCGCTGCCATGCAACGTGGATCCCTGTCCCAGCGCGAGACCATTACGCGTGCCATTGAATTGGGTGATGTTGGCGCTCTGGATGAGGTGATTCGCATCGTGAATGCGACTGGTGCACTGGATGTGGCCCGTGCGGCAGCCCATCAGGAAGCCCAGCGCGCTATTGGCGCAGCGCAGCGTTTGCCCGCCGGCCCGCACACGACCTGTTTGATACAATTGGCAACTCAGTTGCTCACCAGAAACAGCTGATTGGTACGAAAATAAAGCTCATGCCGCGGGGTGTGGCCTAGTCCGGTAAGGCGCTTCGTTCGGGACGAAGAGATCGGAGGTTCGAATCCTCTCACCCCGACCATCCAATGGTCTCGCGAAAATTGCTATAATCTCAGGCTCTGCGAAAATTCGTTCGTGGAGTCAAGTTAAAGAGGTCAACATGTACGCGGTCATAAAAACCGGTGGCAAACAGTATCGAGTTGCTGCTGGCGAAAAAATTAAAGTAGAACAGATTGCTGCGGACGTAGGCCAAGAGATTGTGATCGACCAGGTTTTGGCTGTCGGACACGGCGCTGAACTCAAGGTTGGCACACCCTTGGTGTCCGGCGCGACCGTCACGGTCACAGTAATTTCTCACGGAAAGCACGACAAAGTGCGCATTTTCAAGATGCGTCGTCGCAAGCACTATCAGAAACGTCAAGGGCACCGCCAGCAGTTTACTGAACTGCAAATCGGCGCTATCGCAGGATAAGGTCATGGCACAGAAAAAAGGCGGCGGCTCTACGCGAAACGGGCGCGATTCCAAGCCCAAAATGCTCGGTGTGAAGAAGTTCGGCGGCGAGTTGGTCAGCGGCGGCGCGATCATCGTCCGTCAGCGCGGCACCAAGTTCCACCCCGGCACCAATGTTGGCATTGGCAAGGACCACACTCTGTTTGCTCTGGCAGAAGGACATGTGTCTTTTGCGACCAAGGGTGCGTTGAACAAGCAGACGGTGAGCGTTACTGCAGCCTGATTTGCGGCAAGCTCCCCCAGAGAAACCCTGCGCCCTGCGCGGGGTTTGTCGTTTATAGATAGCCAAAACCATGAAGTTTGTTGACGAAGCCTACATCGATATCTCTGCTGGAGACGGCGGGGCTGGCTGCGTCTCGTTCCGGCACGAAAAATACAAAGAGTTCGGTGGACCGAACGGAGGTGACGGAGGCCGCGGCGGGCACGTATTCGCGGTGGCAGACCCCAATCTCAATACCTTGGTGGATTACCGATTTTCCCGTCGGCACGACGCCCGGCGTGGAGAACACGGCATGGGTTCTGACATGTTTGGTGCAGCGGGGGATGACATTACTCTCAAGATGCCGGTCGGGACCATCATCACCGATGCGGAAACCGGCGAAGTACTTTACGAACTGCTCAATCCTGGCGAGGTGATCACCATTGCCAAGGGTGGCGACGGGGGTTTTGGCAACCTGCGTTTCAAGAGTGCGATCAATCGTGCTCCACGCCAGAAAACGCCGGGTTGGCCCGGGGAAAAGAAGAACCTCAAGCTCGAACTCAAAGTGCTGGCGGACGTGGGCTTGTTGGGTATGCCCAATGCCGGGAAATCGACCTTCATCACCGCCGTGTCCAACGCGCGCCCGCGCATTGCAGACTATCCGTTTACCACCTTGCACCCCAACTTGGGCGTGGTGCGGGTGGGGCCAGAGCAAAGTTTTGTGGTGGCGGACCTGCCCGGCCTGATCGAGGGCGCATCGGAAGGTGCAGGCCTGGGACACCTGTTTCTGCGTCACCTGCAGCGCACCCGGTTGCTGTTGCACATCGTCGACATTGCTCCGTTTGACGAAAACGTGGATACCGTGGCGCAGGCGAAAGCGATTGTCAACGAACTCAAGAAGTACGATGAGGCGCTGCACAAGAAGCCGCGCTGGCTGGTGCTCAACAAGCTCGACATGGTGGCCGCAGACGACCGCGTCGCCTTGATCAAGGATTTTGTCAAGCGTTTCAAGTTCAAGGGGCCGGTGTTTGAAATATCTGCCCTGACCCGTGAGGGATGCGAGTCGCTGATCAAGGAGATCTACCGGCATGTCAAGGCGCAGCAAGTGGCCGAGCAGCCCCACGTCGAGGTCGATCCGAGATTTACAAACACTCCGGACGCCTCGTAATTGCTACTAAATGGATAGCTGCCTACGCACTGTTGGCGGGCCTGAATGCCACATATGGTTCAAATTTCCCAATCCGTCATTTTGCGTGATGCCAAACGCATTGTGGTGAAGGTCGGCTCGAGTCTGGTGACCAATGAGGGCCGGGGGCTTGACGAGCAGGCCATCGGTGAATGGTGCCGGCAAATGGCGCAACTGATACGCGAAGGGCGCGAAGTCATCATGGTCTCCAGCGGCGCCATCGCCGAGGGGATGAAGCGCCTGGGCTGGTCGGTGCGGCCACACGCGATTCAGGAGTTGCAGGCCGCCGCCGCCGTCGGACAAATGGGTCTGGCGCAAATGTACGAAACGAAGCTGCGGTTGAATAACCTGGGCAGCGCGCAAGTGTTGTTGACCCATGCCGACCTGGCCGATCGCGAGCGCTACCTCAACGCGCGCTCCACCTTGCTGACCCTGCTAAAGCTGGGGGTGGTGCCTGTCATCAACGAAAACGACACGGTTGTCAACGACGAAATCAAGTTTGGTGACAACGACACTTTGGGTGCCCTGGTGGCCAATCTGGTCGAAGCCGATGCGCTAGTCATCCTGACCGATCAAAAGGGCCTGTTCACTGCGGATCCCCGAAAGGACCCACAAGCTCAGTTTGTTCACGAAGCCAAGGCGGGCGACCCCGCGCTGGAAGTGATGGCAGGCGGCGTAGGTTCGAGCATAGGGCGTGGCGGGATGATTACCAAGATACTCGCCGCCAAACGGGCTGCGGGGTCGGGCGCGTCCACCGTGATTGCCTGGGGTCGGGAGCCTGACGCACTGGTTCGGTTGGCGCAGGGCGAGTCCATTGGGACACTGCTGGTAGCACAAACGCAAAAGACGCAGGCACGTAAACAGTGGATGGCCGACCATTTGCAGATGCGTGGTTCGGTGGTGGTGGACGACGGCGCTGCAAGCAAGCTGCGAGAAGAAGGCAAGAGTTTGCTGCCGATTGGAATGGTCAAGGTCGACGGTGACTTTTCGCGCGGCGATGTGATCGGTGTGGTCGACGGCGAAGGCAGAGAAATTGCACGAGGACTTGCCAACTATGCAAGCACTGAAGCGCGACTGCTGTGTCGCAAGCCCTCCAGCGAATTTGAAAAACTGCTCGGCTACGCTGCCGAGCCAGAAATGCTGCACCGCGACAATCTGGTGTTGACCCGCTAACTGGGTTGACTGGTACGGTCTGGATCGAAAGCGGCGTCTGGGGGTAGGTCCAAGGAAGCCTTATCGG
>CAJBVC010000906.1 GCA_903958915.1 uncultured beta proteobacterium | reverse complement strand
GGGTATCACGCTTTGATCCATCATTGCCGTCAACACGGCCATACGGTCCTTGGCTGCCATCACATCTCCTTTGAAACATAGAACTGACTTGAAGTCGGGGCCAGTCGCTGGCCAATGCTTGTGCACAAACAACCCAAAGAGGCGTTCAACACAGCCGCGATTATATTATGAAACAATGTTTTAAAAACTATTCTGGCTCATTTCATTGAACTAAAACGCCATTTTAAGCGTTCACAGTACCTGGTCGGCAGAGCGTTCTGTGCGATTCAGGAGGAGTCTGCACTGCGGGATGCACTGTCGCCGAGGTTCCTCATAGGATGGCGCGCAAGGGTTGTTCTGACATGATGTTGCGCAGAGGTTCTCAGCCTTTGCGATTCAGGATGGCGTACAGCACAATGGCGCCGAAGGTGGCGGTGCCAATGCCGCCAAGCGCAAAGTCACCAAACTTCAGCGTGAAGTCGCCAGTGCCCAACACCAGCGTGATTGCAGCAACGATCAAGTTCTTGTTGTCGGCAAAATCAACTTTGTTCTCCACCCAGATACGTGCCCCTGCCACAGCTATCAGACCAAACACCACGATGCTCACACCCCCCATGACAGGCAGCGGAATTGCTTGAATGACCGCGCCAAATTTTGGCGAGAATCCCAATACAACGGCAATGATGGCGGCGACAAGAAACATCGCCGTTGAATAAACCTTCGTCGCTGCCATGACGCCAATATTTTCCGCGTAGGTGGTCACACCAGTGCCGCCGGCGCTACCGCTGACCATCGTGGCGATACCGTCACCGATGAAGGCCCGACCCATATAAACGTCCAGGTTTCTTCCGGTCATGGCGGTCACGGCCTTGATGTGACCAAGGTTTTCCGCAACAAGAATGATGGCCACCGGCGCAATCATCAGCATCGCCTTGCCGTCGAATGTCGGAGTTGAAAAGGCGGGCGCTCCCAACCAGGCGGCGCTCATCAAACCTGAAAAATCCAGAGGTTTACCCATGCCTAGTCCGTTGGTGAGAATCGCGTAAACGATACTGGCTACGATCAGCCCCACCAGAATCAGCAGGCGTTGCACCATGCCCCTGGTGAAAACGGCCACCAGCGCAACGCAAACAAAGGTCACCGCCTGCATCCAGCTGTCAAAGTTGCTCGAGGCCATATTCTTGATGGGAACGCTGGCTAAATTCAGCCCGATTACGGCGACCACGGCGCCGGTCACAACCGGCGGCATCAGTTTTTCTACCCAGCCTGTGCCCATCACCTGCACCAGAAAGCCAATCAAGGTGTACAGCGCGCCGCAGGCGATGATGCCGCCCAGGGCCACCCCGATATTGGGGTTCAGGCCCTTGCCGGCGTAACCAGTCGCAGCAATGACCACACCAATAAAGGCAAAGCTCGAGCCCAGGTAGCTGGGCACTTTCCCGCCCGTGAGTAGAAAAAAGATCAGGGTGCCGATACCGCTCATGAGGATGGCCAGGTTAGGGTCGAACCCCATCAGGATCGGTGCCAGCACCGTGGCACCAAACATGGCGATGACATGCTGCATACCCATGACGGCAGTCTGCGGCCAGGGCAGCCTCTCATCGGGGGCAATCACGCCACCCTGCTGCAGTACGGCGGTGCTCTTCTCAGTCCAGTCAAACAGGCTCATGGGACTCCTTGGGGTTGGTTGAAGATCTAAATTGGGGTGCAAGCATGGCCATGGTGATGCGCGACACACACGTCAATTCGTTGGCGTCGTTGCGAAGGTCAATCTGCCAGACCTGCGTGGTTCGGCCGATGTGTACTGGTTTCGCCGTCCCAGTGACCCAACCGGAGGTGACGCCACGCAAGTGGTTGGCGTTGATGTCCAGACCTACCGCCATCCACCCCTCGGGACTGGCACAGGCGGCGCCACAGGAACCCAAGGTTTCTGCAAGTACCACACTCACCCCGCCGTGCAGCAAACCGTAAGGCTGCCGCGTGCGGTCATCCACCGGAACACGCGCTGTCAGGAAGTCGTCGCCTACTTCGAGAAATTCGATACCCAGATGGGAACTTGCAGTATTCGCGCTCAGTGCCGTAAGCGCTTCCACCGAGATAGGTTTTTTCCAGATTGGCATGAGAGTGGTATTCGATAAGTACTGAAATAAAAGTGCAAGAGTCAGTGCGCCAGCAGGCCGCGTTTTTCAAGCATCGGTTCTACCCGAGGATCGCGACCCCGGAACGCGCGAAACGCGGCGGCAGGCTCCTGCTTGTTACCCGCGCTATAGATGGTGGCCAATAGCCTGCTTGCGGTGACAGCGTCAAATGGATCGCCAGCTTCCTTGAATGCCTCGAACCCATCCGCTTCCAGAACTTCAGCCCACATATAGACATAGTACCCGGCGGCATATCCAGAACTGGCAAAAAGATGTTGAAAGTGGGAAAGACCGTGACGCAAGCCAATGTCGTCCGGTATCCCAAGATGAGCACGCTGCTCGGCTTCAAACGCCTCAATGTCCACCGCCGTGCCATTCGGCAAGGCATGCAAGGCCATGTCAATCAATGCCGGGCCGGTGTACTGAACCGTCGCCCATGCCTGGTCAAACTGACGTGCTTTCTTCAGTTTTTCTATCAGCTGGACAGGGATCGGCTCACCGGTTTCGAAGTGTCGAGCGTGGCGCTGCAGCACTTGCGGCTCCAGCGCCCAGTTTTCAAACAACTGGCTAGGCAGTTCTACAAAGTCGCGCAACACATCGGTGCCCGCCAACCGCTCGTATCGCACGTGGGACAGCAGACCGTGCAGACCATGCCCAAACTCGTGAAACAACGTGCGCACATCGTCAAAACTCAGTAGGGTGGTCGCCGACTTTGCAAAATTATTGTTGTTGATGACGATCGGCATTGTTCCGCCGTTGTACGCCGACTGGATGCGAAACACACTCATCCAGGCTCCACTGCGCTTGGTGGTTCGTGCATAGTTGTCTCCAATGAAATGCCCCACCAGGGTGTCGTCAATGCGACGTACTTCCCATAGGCGCGCATCCGCGTGGTGCAGGGCGACGCCATGCTGCTCGATAAACTTCAGCCCAAAGAGCCTGCCGGCGCAATCAAACATGGCTGACACCATGTTCTCCAGTGAGAAGAACGGCTTGACTGCCGCATCGTCCAGATCGAAACGCTCTGCACGGACCTTTTGCGCCAGGTAACGCCAGTCCCAGGCCGCGATCGGCGTGGGTTCTCCCAGGGAGCGCGCCATTTCCGTCAGAGTTTGCCGATCGATTTCCGCATACTTTTTCGCTGGTTCCCAGGCCTTGTGCAAGAGATCCAGTACTGCCGAAGTCTGCCCCGCCATGCGGTCCGCCAGTTCATAGTCGGCGTAGTTCTTGTACCCAAGCAACGCTGCCTGCTGCTGGCGCAACGCAATGATCCTGGCGGCAACAACGCGATTGTCATGGTCACCACTGTGCGCGCCTCGCGCCACACGCGCGCGCCACAGCGTTTCACGCAGGT
>CAJBVC010000905.1 GCA_903958915.1 uncultured beta proteobacterium | reverse complement strand
GGTCCTCATCATCGTACTGACGGCGGTCGCATGGCTGGGGCAGAGACCGCCCGGAAAGCTCTTGACATCACGCACTTTGTGGGCCACCGCGACCCTGATCTGGGTCTGTGTTCAGGGGCTCTTTGGCGCCCTGACCGTGACCATGAAATTGTTTCCCGCCATCGTCACCTTGCACCTTTTGGGCGGTTATGTGCTACTGGCCATGCTGACGGTGCAGGTGGTGCAACTGCAGCGCCACCGCTCTGGGGCAAATGGGGGTATAGCGCTGCCGGGCGCGGTGCGCAGTTGGATCGCTGCGGCGCTGGCGATGCTTTTCGTGCAGGCGGCATCGGGCGCCTGGGTCAGTACCAACTATGCGGTTCTGGCCTGCTCGGATTTTCCAACTTGCCAGGCCAGCTGGTGGCCTGCCATGAATTTCCAGCAGGCGCTGGAGCTCTGGCGTCCACTGGGGATGACCCGTGGCGGAGACCACATCAGCTTTGAGGCGCTCACCGCCATTCACTTCTTGCACCGCATGCTGGCGTTGCTGACGCTGGTGTTCCTTGGATCACTGGCGGCGCACCTGTGGGGCTATTCCACGCTGCATCGATCGACGCGGTGGCTGGCAGCGCTTCTGCTCTTGCAGGTGGCAACCGGCATCAGCAATGTGGTCTTTGAGTGGCCGTTGTTGACCGCTGTGATCCACACCGGCGGTGCGGGTGCTCTTGTTGTGGTGCTGGTAGAAATGCTGGCAACAACGTATTCGCAGTCTGCCTCGCAGCGTGCCATGGCTTTTGCCAACCGGTTGACCCAATGAATGCGCTGATCGATGACGACCGGGCGTCGGTGTGGCGCCAGTTCCATGCGTTGACCAAGCCGCGTGTCATCCAGCTGATTGTTTTTTGTGCACTCATTGGCATGGTGCTGGCCGTGCCGGGCGTGCCCACTGGCTCGCAAGCCGGGTTAGCCCTGGTGGCCTGCCTGGGGATTTACCTGGTGGCGGCGGCGGCGGCGGCGTTCAACTGCATTGTGGAGCAAGGGATCGATGCACGCATGAAGCGCACCGCCTGGCGTCCCACTGCACGCGGTGAATTGGGCAATGTGCAGACGCTGATTTTTTCAGCGGTTCTGTGTGGCCTTGGCTCAAGCATTTTGTACTGGTGGGTGAATCCGCTGACCATGTGGCTGACCTTCGCCACCTTTGTCGGTTATGCGGTCGTCTACACCGTGATTCTGAAACCTCTGACGCCGCAGAACATTGTGATCGGCGGGGCGTCGGGTGCCATGCCACCCGTTTTGGGCTGGGCCGCCATGACCGGTGATGTGGGTCCCGAAGCGCTGATTCTTTTTCTGATCATTTTCCTTTGGACGCCACCGCACTTCTGGGCATTGGCGCTGTACCGCGTGGAGGATTACCGCAAGGCCGGCTTACCGATGCTTCCGGTGACGCACGGCAGCGAGTTCACCCGGTTGCAGGTGCTGCTCTACACGTTTGTTCTGTTTGCTGCCTGTCTGCTGCCCTTTGTGTATGGCATGAGCGGCTGGCTCTACTTGGCGGTGGCTGTGGTTTTGGGATGTGGCTTCTGCCTTTATGCTTGGGTACTCTGGCGTGATTACTCGGATCTGCTGGCACGCAAGACGTTTCGCTTTTCCCTGATCCACCTGAGCGCGCTGTTTGCCGCACTGCTGATCGACCATTACCTGTGAAACGGTGCGGCACCATTCGCTGGAAGTTGCCCCACACCGATGTATATGACCAAAAGAAATACTCTTAAATTGATAGCTGCTTACGCAGTCCTGGCGGGCGCTGCAGGCCTTTTTGGTGCTTGTTCTCAAAAGGAAGTGGCATTCGCATCGATCGATGTCACGGGTGCCGAGTACGCCAAGGATTTCGCATTGCCGGATCACAACGGGAAGATGCGCCAACTGAAGGACTTTGCCGGCAAGGTGGTGGTGGTGTTCTTTGGCTATACGCAGTGCCCGGATGTCTGTCCGACGTCCATGTCAGAGCTGGCAGAAGTGAAACGACTACTGGGCAAGGATGGCGACCGTGTGCAAGGCATTTTCGTAACCGTAGACCCGGCGCGGGACACCCCTGAAGTGCTCAAAGCTTACATGGAGGCGTTCGATCCTACGTTTTTGGCACTGACCACCACCCCGGACACGCTGTCCAAAACTGCCAAGGATTTCAAGGTTTACTACAAAAAGTCGGAAGGCAAGACCGATACCAGCTACACCATGGACCACTCCGCCGGGAGTTACGTTTACGACACCAAAGGTCAGTTGCGTTTGTTCACGCGCTATGGTTCTGGCGCGGCTCTCTTGGCCAAAGACATTGCGATCCTATTGCAACAGGGCACCGGAGCCTGAGCGACCCAGACATTGAGCCTATTCCAACGGAAAGACAGGTAAATTCATGAGCACCGCTTTGGTCGTCATCGATGTACAGCAAGGTCTGTGCGAAGGAAAGTACGCGGCGTTTGAAGCCCCGGCGCTCATTGCACGCATCAACGCCCTGGCACAGCGGGCGAGGGCAGACAAGGTACCCGTGATCTGGGTCCACCACGAGGAGGCCGAAGGACTTTTGCAACACGGTGCGCCAGGCTGGCAGTTGGCGCACGGGCTGGATACCCGTACCGACGACATTCTGGTGCGCAAGACGACGTCCGACGCTTTTCTGCGCACGGGGCTGGAGCGACTATTGAAGACCCACGGCGTGGTGCGTCTGGCGGTGTGCGGCTTGCAAACCGAGTATTGTGTAGACACCACCGTGCGGCGGGCATTGGGTCTGGGCTACGCGGTGACACTGGTATCGGACGCACACTCCACCATGGACAACGAACAGTTGAGCGCGGCGCAGATCATTGCGCACCACAACCTCACACTCTCGCGCATGGACAGCTTTGGCCCGAGGGTCCAACTGGTAACCGCAGCGCAAGTGTCGTTTGTGCCTTTGACGACCGTCGAACAAGCGTAGTACGCTATCAATAGCGTAGCGGATGTTGGCACGGTGCGTGCCTGCAATGCCGCAGAGCGGGTGCTCAGGCGTAGGCAGCGAGCGCCGTCTTCATCTTCTTCATGGCCGCAACTTCGATCTGGCGAATGCGCTCGGCGCTGACGCCGTACTCGGCTGCCAGATCGTGCAGGGTCATGCCGCCGGAGTTGTCGTCGTTGACCTTGAGCCAGCGCTCTTCCACGATGCGGCGGCTGCGCGCATCGAGGCTGTCCAGGGCAGTTGCAATGCCGTCGGTAGCCATCACGTCGCGTTGGCGTGCCTCAATCATGGCCAGCGGCTCATGGCTGAGATCCGTCAGGTAAGCAATCGGACCAAAAGCGTCTTCACCGTCGTCCGAGGGGCTGGGGTCGAGCAACACGTCGCCCCCTGCCATGCGGGTTTCCATCTCGATCACTTCTTCCGGCTTGACATTGAGCTCGCGCGCCATCGCGTCGACCTGGTCGGGGTTGAGTGTCTCGCGGTGGGTATCGAGGTCGGCAGCGGCGTCATCGCTTTTGAAACGCTGCTTCATGGAGCGCAGGTTGAAGAACAACTTGCGCTGCGCCTTGGTGGTGGCAACCTTGACCATTCTCCAGTTTTTCAGGATGTATTCGTGAATTTCGGCCTTGATCCAGTGCAGCGCATAGCTCACCAGGCGCACGCCCTGGTCCGGATCGAAACGCTTGACGGCCTTCATCAGACCCACATTACCCTCCTGGATCAGGTCGCCGTGGGGCAGGCCATAACCCAGGTACTGGCGCGAAACCGATACCACGAGACGCAAGTGAGAGAGCACTAACTTACCTGCAGCTTCCAGATCGTTGTCGTTCTTGAATTTGCGCGAGTATTCCTGCTCTTCTTCGAGCGTCAGCATGGGCAGACGGTTGGCAGCTGAGATATAGGCATCCAGGTTGCCCAGCGGCGGGACCAGAGACCACGGGTTGGCAACCGCGAGGGCAGAGGTAGGGGTGGCAAGTGCGTAGGTCATACCAATATTCCTTGAGTCATTAACGTGATGTTAGCACTCTCTAGGATCGAGTGCTAATCAAAAAGTTCAATCGGCGCGATAGCCAGACATGGCTCACGTATATTGCGCCACGGGGTCCAATTTCAAGCCTTTGGATGTCGGTGAGCGGCTGTTCATGGAATACGATTGGCGGGTTGGTTCCCTCAGTTCGGGTGGAGCCAGACGGCTTTCTTTCACTTGTCTGAGGAGTTTTTCACCATGAGCATTAGTACTGTGGGCATTATTGGCGCGGGAACCATGGGTAACGGCATTGCGCAGGCCTGTGCCGTGTGCGGGTTGCAGGTTGTGATGGTCGATATTTCGGAGGCTGCGGTCGCCAAGGGCATCGCGACGGTCGGTGCCAGTCTGGATCGTCTGCTGAAGAAAGAAAAGATCAGCCCGCAAGACCGCGACGCCGCATTGGCACGCATCCAGGGCAGTACACGCTATGAGGATTTGCAGTCAGCACAATTGGTCATCGAGGCAGCCACGGAAAACTTCGATCTCAAGGTCAAGATCCTCAAGCAGATCGACGCCATGGTTCCGCCTGAGGTCATCATCGCCTCCAATACTTCTTCCATTTCCATCACCAAACTGGCGGCCATCACCAGCCGTGCCGACCGCTTCATCGGCATGCACTTCTTCAATCCCGTCCCGATGATGGCCCTGGTGGAGATCATTCGCGGTTTGAAAACCAGTGACGCCACCCACGAAGCGGTGCAAACCATGGCCAGGAAACTGGGAAAAACGCCCATTACCGTGAAAAACGCGCCCGGCTTTGTCGTCAACCGCATTCTGGTGCCCATGATCAATGAGGCGTTTTTCGTCCTTTCAGAAGGCCTTGCCACCGCAGAAGACATCGATGCTGGCATGAAACTGGGTTGCAACCAGCCGATTGGTCCGTTGGCACTGGCGGACATGGTCGGGCTGGACGTATGCCTGGCCGTGATGGAGGTCTACTTGAGCGAGTTTGGCGATAGCAAGTACCGCCCCTGCCCCCTGCTCAAGGAGATGGTCGCAGCCGGACAACTCGGTCGCAAGACCGGCCGGGGCGTTTACCAGTACTGACCCCCCGATCGAACACAGGCGGTCGAACGCCCCGCAGCGCTAGGCCGCCTTCTTGCGCGGCTTGCGAACGGGCGCCTCTACAGCTTTGGCTTTGCGTTTGGTCGGTGTTCTTGGCACTGCCGCCACTTTGGGTAGTGCGGTTTGCGGCAGGAAGGTTGCCTCCATTTCCGCAAGGGCATCGGCGGTGTAGACCGCCAGCCGCTGCATGCTCGGCACCGACGAGTGGCAACCGGTAAAACCGAAATTCATGAAACCGGCGTAACTCTGGCAGGTAATGTTGAGGGCCTGACCGTGCGTCACGATAGACGCCGGGTAAGACGCGACCATTTCCGCACCGCGAAAGTACAGAGGTGTGTCGGGCCCGGGTACGTTGGAGATGGTGATGTTGAACATCGGCCGGGTGCGCCCGCCAATTCCAGTGAGCAGGGTCAAAATGGTGGGCGCCATCAGCAACACGGTGTACTGCATCATTGCCTGGCGCGGCAGGCTTTGCACATGTTCCTTGGCCTGCTTGACCGATTGGCGAATCGCCGACAGGCGCTCCCGCACATCGGCAATGTTGGTTCCCAGTGTGGAAACAATAAACGTAATGGCATTGCCATTGCGATCGTCGTCCTTGGGGCGAACCGACACCGGAATCCCGGCAGTCAGCGGTTGCTCGGGCAGGCTGTCGCGCTCATCCAGAAAACGCCGCAATGCCGCACCACACATCGCCAGCACCACGTCATTGAGGGTGCAGTCAGCCGCCTTGGCTACCGCTTTCATGCGGTCCAGGGAGAACTGCTGGGTCGCAAAGCGGCGTTTCTCCCGCACACGCCCATTGAGCACCGAGCGTGGCGCCACAAACGGCAGCGCCATACCCTGCTCGGGCGAGATCGCGCTGCGAACCATCTTGCCAAACGCCATCGCCAGTTGGGGCACGGTGGTGGCCTGCACACGCAATTCCTGCACCGCGCCTGCCAGTGCCTGCGTCACGGTCGGAATCAGGGCCTCGGTCCGTTTACGCGCAGTGGTTTTAGGAGCCTTGCCGGTTGCCCAAAACGGCGGGAAATTCAGGCTCTTGGCGCGGTCTGTGGACATGCCCGCCTGCAGCAGTTTGACGCCGCTGATCCCGTCGATCAGAGAGTGGTGCATCTTGATGAACATGGCAAACCGGTTGCCTTCCAGTCCCTCAATGATCGTGCATTCCCAGGGTGGACGAGACAAATCGAGCGGCGTGCTTTGCAGGCGTCCCACCAGTTCGCCGAGTTCGCGTTCTCCACCGGGCCAGGGCAAGGCGGCATGGCGCACGTGGTATTCCAGGTCGATGGCATCGTCTTCGATCCAGATGCGCGACGGGTTCTTGCTGAACGACTGCTTCAGTCGCTGGTTCCATGGCTGCGCGAACTCGCGGTGGCTGCGAAAGCTGGCCATCAGCTTGCGCATGAAGTCCTGTGGGGCATCAATGGGCAGTTTGAATTGCAGCAGGCCGCCCACATGGTTGGGCGTTGCGCGGGACTCTGTGACAATCCAGGCGGCGTCCAGCGGGTTGAGTCGAAGAGGATTCATGAAATAGGCGAACTCGGGTGGGTGATGAAAGCAGGTTCAAGCCTGCAGCCAGCACCCATTACAACGCTACTCGGTGTGCAAGCGCTATCTGGTTTTCACCTAGCCACCCATGGGCAGAGGCCACACCACGGTGTCATCCGCCATCCCACTCCCGTTGCGAAAAGCTTGGTTAGCGCGGAGAGGGTGATACCAGTTGCCACCCCTCAGGACAATGTGCCGTGTAGGGGTAGTACTGTCGCGCAGATTGGCAGAAATACCACACCTGCGACGGCGGCGGGGGCGGAGCCTGGGTAACCAATGCCGGGGCGATGTAGGTGGGCGGCGCGACATACGTCACTGCAGGTGCGGTGTTGTAGTAGTTGGACGGCGGCGGGCTGGATTGACTTGCTGCCGCGCCAATCACCGCGCCGGCGAGGCCGAGGAACAGCAGGGGGGCGACCCAGTTTGAACCGTGGTGGCGGTTTTGGTAACCATGGTGGGGGCCACGGGAGTAGCCTCGGCCGGAATCGGCCCACACATTGCAGCCCATGGCAGCCACCAGAAGAAACACACCGATCGATTTTGTCTTCATATCCAACCTGCTAATGGGCCATAAAACCAATTAACGCGGTGGCAGGTGTTGCGTTGACATCGCTCTGAAAAACTTCACGGTCTTGATGTCATGGCAGCAAGATACACCTCGGAAAATGCGCTTGGCATACGCCGCGGCTTGCCGCTGCTGAGCTCTATACACACCAGATCCCAACGACCGCGCAGCACGGTGACCTGGTCCTGGTTGCGGATCAGCTGAAAGCGTCGCTCCATCGTCAGTTTGCCGTCGCTGGCGGTCAGCCACGTGGCCAGAGTGAGTTTTTCATGCAGGGTGGTGGGAAGCAGGTAGTCGTACTCGCCCCTGCGAATGGCCATCGCGCGATCCAGGCGCTGGTAATCGATCAAGCTGAGTCCCAGCGATTCAGAATGTGCCCACCCCACTTTCTCGCACCACTGCACGTAGACGGCATTGTTGGTGTGATTCAGCCCATCAATGTGCTCTTCGAACGGACACACCGTCATGAGATATGGGCAAGGGTAGTCCCACGTCATGAAGTAGTTCGGCTCGGCACAACACGGACTACCGAGGATGTTATGGTGCCAGGAGTTTGCAGTGCGTGAGCCCGCACATCGGCCAGGGAAACTCCGTCGAGTTCCGTGAGGAAATTTTGTGTGGCCCGGAACAACACGCTCTTGAGTGTGCAGTGCTGAACGACACGGCATTGGTTGTTGGCGCGGTCAAAGCATTCCACCATGGTGAAGTCGGTTTCGGTGTCACGCACCACAGCACCCAGGGAAATCTCACTGGCCGGTTTTACCAAACGCATGCCACCGCCGCGACCGCGGGTGGTTTCAATCCAGCCTCGTCCGGCCAGATCGTGGACGATCTTGGTCAGGTGGCTGCGCGAAATGCCATGGCTTTCGGCAATTTCGGTAATCGTGACCGGTTGCGCACGTTGCTGATGCTCGGCACAGTACATCAGCACGCGCAGGGCATAGTCAGTCCATTGGGTCAGTCGCATGTAACGACGACCAGTCCATTGGGGGCTGGTCGAGAACAAATCTTATAGGTAAAATAACATTCATAATATATGTATCTTTAAACAAGGAAATCTATGAACGCGCGTTTACCAACCACTGACGCTGAAGCATTTACACTGACCGCAGAGCAGGCCATAGGCCGTATCGCGGTGGAACTACCGGGTGCAACGGCGGTGTTTCGCCGGTTGAAGCTTGATTTCTGTTGCGGCGGCCAGATCAGCCTGGCCAAGGCGGCGGCCGACAAGAATCTGGATTCCGGTGCGATCCTGGCGGAGTTGGCACTTCTGGAGCGCAGCGACGCGTCCCCCACCATCACGGAACCCGGTGCCATGATTGACCACATCCTGTTGCGTTACCACGAAGTGCACCGTACCCAGTTGCCAGAACTGATTCGCATGGCGCGTCGGGTGGAAGCCGTGCACCGCGACAACCCGGACGTTCCTGCTGGTTTGGCGGACCACCTGGAAATCATGGAGCAGGACCTGTTGTCGCACATGCAGAAAGAGGAACTCATTTTGTTTCCCATGCTCAAGAGTGGCGGCAATCCATTTGTGAATCAGCCCATTGGCATGATGCGACTCGAGCACGTGGACCATGGTGTCGCATTGGACAGGCTATTGGCTTTGGCACACGACACCGTGCCTCCGGCGCAGGCCTGCAACACCTGGCGTGCCCTGTATGCCGGCGTCGCGCAACTGCGTGACGATTTGATTAGCCATATTCATCTGGAGAACAACGTCTTGTTTCCCCAGTTCGAAGCTGCGGCGACCCCGGGGTGCTCCAGCGGCGACTGCGCCTGCCGTTGAAAGTTGGCCGGTAGTGGCTCCTCTGGGTGACAATGGGTATTCCCTGAGGAGACACACCCATGCGACCATTGAGTCACGGCCAAGCGATGTACCAGAGTACGGATTGGGTACGGCCAAGTCGTGCAGTGATCACTCTTGACGAATCGCAGACGCATACATTGAGCTAAATGGTGCAGAGCTCTTCTCTTTCCAGCAAACTGATTCGCATCGGCACCAGTCTGCTGGTGGTGGCGCTGGCTTCCATCGGTCTGACTTTGTGGGTCACCTGGCAACTTGAGGGCGGCGCCGCTGCCGTCAATGAAGCCGGACGCATGCGCATGCAAACCTGGCGGCTATCAAGCGCAGTACAGGCAGAACGATCAAGCCAGGATGTGCAGGGCCTGGTGCGTCAATTTGATGAGAGTCTGGAACTGTTGCGTATTGGCGATCCGGTCAGGCCCCTGTTTGTACCTTGGGACGATTCGGTTCGGCGGGAGTTCGCCACCGTCGAGACAATTTGGCAGCACCAACGAGAACACTGGATCGACCCGCAACCACGGTCTCCGCAGCAAACCATTGATTCGGCGAGCGAGTTTGTCGATGCCATTGATCGCTTTGTCATGGTGATCGAGCAGCAACTGTCACGTTTCACTGCCATCCTCAATTTGTTTCAATTCGTGATGATGGCGCTGGCCATTGGCAGTGCGGTGGTCATGCTCTACACCGGCTACCTTTATGTCATCAATCCTCTGGCGAATCTTCGCCAGGGTTTGCGCCAGGTAGAGGCAGGCGATTTCGCGACCCGTGTGGAAGTAGACACGCAGGACGAATTCGGACAAGTCGCCGCAGGCTTCAATGTCATGGCGACCCGACTGCAGACGCTCTACGATGGCCTGGAGGCGCAAGTCGAGACGAAGACCCGTCGCATCGAGTCGCAGCGTGCGCGTATCGAAACGCTGTACGAAGTCAGCGCCTTTCTGGCCAGCGCCAATACCATTGAGGAGTTGTCCAAGGGGTTTGCACTGCGTGTTCGGGTCGTAATGAAGGCCGATGCGGTGGCGATACGTTGGTCGGATGAAGCCAATCAGCGGTACCTGATGCTGGCGTCGGACTGCTTTCCACAGGATATGGTGGAAGAAGAACGCAGTTTGCTTGCCGGGGCTTGTGCCTGTGGCAACCTGACGCCCGATGCGCGTACCCGCGTGATACCCATTCATAGCCAAGAAGCCGCTCCCATGCGCAATTGCATTCGTGCCGGGTACGAATCGCTGGTGAGTGTGCCGATCCGGTTGCAGCAGCGCATGATCGGCGAGATTGACCTGTTCTTTCGAACCGTAGTGGCGCTGAACAACGACGAAGTGGAACTGCTCGATGCCCTTGCAAGCCACCTCGCCAGCGCCCTGGAAGGCCTGCGTGCGGCAGCGCTGGAGCGTGAAGCTGCGGTGGGGGAAGAGCGCGCTCTGCTGGCGCGTGAACTGCACGATTCGATCGCGCAGTCACTCGCGTTTCTCAAGATTCAGGTTCAGTTGCTGCGTTCGGCAACACAACGTGAGCAACCGGCGCAAGTGCAGACAGCGTTGGACGAGCTCGATACCGGTTTGCGGGAAAGCATTGGTGATGTGCGCGAACTGCTAGTGCATTTCCGTACCCGCACCAATACGGACGATGTGGAGCAGGCGTTGCAGGAGACCCTGCAAAAGTTCAAACACCAGACCGGCCTTCCCACATTGCTCGAGGTGCGCGGCGAAGGTTTGCCGCTGCCTGCAGATGTGCAGGTGCAGGTACTGCACGTGCTGCAGGAGGCCTTGTCGAATGTGCGAAAGCACGCGGGTGCGACCCACGTAAGTCTCGAAGTGAACAAAGGTGACCGCTGGAGTTTTGTAGTGCGTGACAACGGGGTCGGATTTGATGCGGCCAGTAACCGTGGCGAGTCACACGTGGGCATCAAGATCATGCGGGAACGCGCAGGGCAGGTTGGGGCCGAAGTGGTGGTCGAGTCCATCCCTGGGGAGGGCACCGCAGTGCGTTTGACGTTACCCGCGCATCCCGTTGCGGGCAACAATTTGGCCACCGTAGGACTGAATGTATGAAACCGATTCAATTGCTGGTGGTGGATGACCACACTTTGTTCAGGCGTGGCCTGATTGCCCTCCTGGCACAGGACGGGCGCTTCGACGTGGTGGCCCAGGCGGCGGACATGGGTGAAGCCCTGCGCTGCGCCGAACGATGCAAACCCGATGCCATCCTGCTGGACAACCACTTGCCCGGCGTGCGTGGTGTCGACGGTATCGGCGCGCTGAAGGCCGCGTTTGCGGGCGTGCATATCCTGATGCTGACCGTCAGCGAGGATGAGGACGATCTGGCGGCTGCGATGCAGGCCGGGGCCGACGGCTATCTGCTCAAAACCGTAGAGTCTGAGCACTTGTGTGAATCGATTGTGAAAGTTTTGGCGGGCGAGCCAGTGATTAGCCCCGAAATGATGACGAAATTCGTCAGTGTTTTTCGGGCCAAGGGAACGTTACCTGCCGCCGTGGCAAAAGAGTCTGGCGCCACAGCAATGCTGATCCCAAAAGCATCCGAACCCGGCCTGATTGATTCGCTCTCTGCTCGGGAGCGCGAAATCCTGACACTGATTGCGCGCGGCGATAGCAACAAGGTGATTGGTCGGGCCCTCAATATCGCCGAGACCACCGTCAAGATTCATGTGCAGCATATCTTGCGCAAATTGGCGTTAACCTCTCGCGTTCAGGCCGCGGTCTATGCTGTTGGTCACGGGCTGTGCTGAAACTTCAGTCGGTTGCGTTCTTTAGCGAATCGGGCGATCCTTTGCGATGCCCCAATCGCCACGCAGGTTGATACTGTTTTCAGCAGAGCCGATATAGACCAGCGCCCAGGCGATAAGGCCAAGTAACACAATCACGGCCAAAGCTTTCACAAAGAGTTTCATAGTCAAGAGAGTTGCGACCCGCGGTCGTGGACAAGACCCATTTTCTCACCCACCGCGCAACTTGCGCAGGGCAAGCGCTCTGCAGACTAAAAATACATGGCGACCACTGACGTCAAGCGCCCATTCTCGATGGTTGGCAAAGTCAACATTGCATTGAGACCTGCCTCGCTTGCCGCAGCACCCAATGGAGTGAAATCGTCCGCTGAAAATTTGATCAGGGCGGGCAACCCGCTGCGCAAAGTTCCACCGAGTGGCCCTACACCGGATGCGAAAGCCACGCCATCGTAGGCCTGGGCGAAATCCGGGTCACAGTCGCAGTCACCACCGGCAAATGTCAGGCTGCCATGGGCGTCGGGCTCCCATATTTCGAAGCGCCGCGCAATTGGTGTGCCCAAGGCAGACAGGAATGCCAGAACGTAGGTATGGCCCGGTATCAGAGAAAACGGAATCGCCAGACCTTTGTTGATCCCGACGCGCAGGGCATCCGCACGTCGCACGAAGCGTTGTGAGTGGCCCAGGTCTGCCATCACCACCGGCTTGCCGGTCTGCCAGGCCAGCCCCGGAAGTCCGAATCCACTGCGAAACTCGGTCCGGCGAGAGATCCATTCAAACGCATCCATGTGACCAAAGTAGCCTTCGTCAAGTGTCAGGCCAGACGAGGTCTGAGCGTCGTTGTGCCACAGTTCCATGGTGCCGACGTGATTGGCATCATCGCTGCAGAAAAGAACCACCACAGCCAGCAGAAAATCACCGGCAAAAACCGGAATGGCAACTGCGCTGCGCAACCCGGCGTTGCGCGCTGCGTCCGCACGCAGGAACGCCGGTATCTGAAGATCGGTAAACAGCACCGGGTGCCGTTGTGCCCATGCTTTTCCAGGCAGACCCTCGTCGAACTGAAAGGTCATGTTTTCGGTGGCAATGCGAAAGTCGGTGTGGGGACCGTACATGCCGCTGCTCCATTCCAGCTGCTGGCGATTACGCGATGGAATCCAGATCTCTGCTACTTGAATGAAGGTCTTGTCATTGGCCATGGTTGACTGGTTCGCTTTCAAAACGCATTTGCCGCGCTGCAATGGCACCGGTGTTGCAAGAATGATTTCCAGCCACACGGATTCTCAAAATGTACGCCGCAACGCAGGGCTCGTCGATACGTCGATAGGTTCACTTGGGCATAGTTCTTTTGGCCTATGCCCCGGACAACTCATCGTCCCTTCAGAATGGTTCTACGTTCCGAAGGAGGATGTTCAACACCCAGGTAAACACGCATAGTTTGCGGGTAAACCCGAGCACAGAGTTTTCCTTCAGGAGCCAATTCATGAAACACGTTGCCATTCAGAAGTACCGGGCATTGCGCGCGCTGCGTTGCGGGCAGGGAGTGTTGGCACTAGCCTTCGCTACAGCCGTTGCGATCAGCATGCCGGTACAAGCCGCCAAGGTAAAAGTGGAGAAGCCCGACCTCAAGTTTGGCTTCATCAAACTGACCGACATGGTGCCGCTGGCCATCGCTTATGAGAAGGGCTACTTTGAGGACGAGGGCCTGTTCGTGACGCTGGAAGCGCAAGCCAACTGGAAAGTGCTGCTGGACCGTGTGATTTCCGGTGAAATTGACGGTGCCCACATGCTCGCTGGCCAACCGATTGGTGCCACGATGGGCTACGGCACCAAGGCAGACATCATTACCGCGTTCAGCATGGACCTCAACGGCAACGCCACCACGGTGTCCAACGCGGTCATGTCCGCTTTGAACAAGAAGTTGCCCAAGCAGCCCGATGGTAAGCCGGTGCACCCGATCAAGGCCGAGTACCTCAAGGCGGTGGTTGATGACTACAAGAAGGCGGGCAAAACCTTCAAGATGGGCATGGTCTTTCCGGTCTCCACGCACAACTATGAGCTGCGCTACTGGCTGGCATCCGGTGGCATCCACCCTGGCTTTTACGCACCGCTCAAAGGCGATACGGCCGGTCAGATCAATGCCGATGTGTTGATTTCGGTTACCCCACCACCCCAGATGCCAAGCACCATGGAGTCCGGCACCATCGATGGCTACAGCGTCGGTGAGCCGTGGAACCAGCAGGCCGTGTTCAAGGGCATCGGTGCGCCGATCATCACTGATTACGAGATTGAGAAAAACAACGCCGAAAAGGTGTTTGGGGTCAGCAAGGCATGGGCCGACAAGAACCCGTTGACGCACAAGGCGGTGGTGAAGGCGCTGATTCGCGCCGGCTACTGGCTCGATGCCGAAAACAACAAGAACCGTCAGGAAGCGGCCAGGATCATCTCCAAATCCAACTATGTGGGCGCCGACTACAAGGTGATCGCCAACAGCATGGTGGGCACTTTCGAGTACGAAAAGGGCGACGTGCGCCAGGTGCCGGACTTCAATGTCTTCTTCCGTTACCACGCGACCTATCCGTACTACTCCGATGCGATCTGGTATCTCACGCAGATGCGCCGCTGGGGTCAGATCCCCGAGTACAAGCCCGACTCCTGGTATCTGGACATGGCCAAACAAGTGTATCGCCCCGACATTTACGCCAGTGCTGCCAAGGAGCTGATCGCCGAGGGCAAGATGAAAGCCTCGGACTTTCCAGACTTCGCCAAAGAGACAGGCTTCAAACCGCCCAAAAAAGACTTCATTGATGGCTTGGTGTTCGATGCAACCAAGCCCAACGCCTACATCGACAGCATGAAGATCGGGCTCAAAGGCAAAGACACCGTGAAGTAAGGGTGAATGGACATGCTGAACCAAACGGTAAATATTCTCAACAAAACAGGACTCACCTGGTTTGTTCCCTTCGTGCGACTGCTGGCAGGGCAAGACCCATGGCTGCAGGTGAAAGACATCCTGCGGCAGATCGGGATTCCGGTGGTGGCGTTTTGTCTTTTCCTGGTGGTGTGGCACGTGCTGGCGCAGGGCGTACAGACCAGCCTGGGCACCTTGCCCGGGCCACTCAATGTATACGCTGAAGCCAAAGGGCTGATCGAAGAACACCATGCCGAGCGCGAAAAGGAAGAGCGTTTCAACGTGCGCCAGCAGGAACGGGTTGCCCAGGCGCTGGCTGACGACCCCAAGGCGGATGTCACCCTGCGCAAGTGGACTGGCAAGCCCACGTTCCTGGACCAGATCGTCACCAGCCTCTACACCGTGTTCACCGGCTTTTGGCTGGCAACCTTTGTGGCAGTGCCGGTCGGCATTCTGTGTGGCCTCTCGCCCACGATGCAACTGGCATTGAATCCTCTGATCCAGGTGTACCGGCCGGTGTCGCCGCTGGCCTGGCTGCCGATCGTGACCCTGATCGTGAGCGCCGTCTACACCACCTCCGATGGCGCATGGTTCGAAAAGTCGTTCATCACATCGGCCATTACGGTGACCTTGTGTTCGCTGTGGCCGACCTTGATCAACACCTCGCTCGGCGTTTCGTCCATTGACAAGGACCTCATCAATGTGTCGAAGGTGCTCCGCCTGCCCTGGTACACCAAAGTGATGAAGATTGTGCTGCCGTCCTCGCTGGAGCTCATCTTCACCGGTCTGCGCCTGTCGCTGGGGGTGGGCTGGATGGTGTTGATTGCCGCTGAGATGCTGGCGCAGAACCCCGGTTTGGGAAAATTTGTATGGGACGAGTTTCAGAACGGCAGCTCCAACTCACTGGGGCGCATCATGGTGGCCGTGTACACCATCGGTTTCGTCGGCTTTGTGCTTGACCGCATCATGTACACCGCACAGCAACTGGTCAGCTTCGGCGGACAGTCGCGCTGAGCGCCAGGGGATTTCATGACTGAGCTCCAACCCAGTGCTGCTACGCCGATTCTTGAACTCAAGCACCTGAGCAAATCCTACGGCAGTGGCTCCCAAACCACGTCTGTACTGAAAGACATCAACCTGCGGATTCGAGACGGCGAGTTTGTTGCAATCGTCGGCTTCTCCGGCAGCGGGAAAACGACGCTCATCTCCCTCATCGCTGGCTTGATTGCAGCCGACAGCGGCGAGGTGCTGTTGAATGGCAAGCCGGTAGACGGACCGGGTGCTGAACGCGGCGTCGTGTTTCAGAGCTACTCGCTGATGCCCTGGATGACGGTGCGCCAGAATGTCGCGCTGGCCGTGGACCAGGTATACAAGAACACGCCTAAGGCAGAGCGCGAGGCCCGGGTTGAGAAGTATGTCGCCATGGTGAACCTCACCCCAGCCATCGACCAGCACCCGGCCGAGCTTTCCGGTGGCATGCGCCAGCGCGTCAATGTGGCGCGCGCACTGGCTTCCAGCCCCGAGATCCTGCTGCTCGACGAGCCGCTGTCGGCGCTCGATGCCCTGACCCGTGCCAACTTGCAAGACGAGATCATCCGCATCTGGAGCCAGGAGAAGAAGACCGTCATCCTGATCACCAATGATGTCGACGAAGGCATCATCATGGCGGACCGGATCATTCCGCTCAACCCCGGCCCGGGTGCAACCTTTGGCCCGGAGTTTGCCGTCACCCTGGCCCGCCCGCGCGACCGCTCCGGAATGAATCACTCACCCGAGTTCAGGCGCATCCGCAAGGACGTCACCGAGTACCTGATGAAGGTCGGCCTGGAGCAAACCGTCGACAACAGCAAAGCCGCGGTGGCATTGCCCACCGTGCTGCCCAATACCAGCCGCGAACACCAGGCGCATGTGAAAGGCGTGGCTGTGCAGGCACTGACCGCTGAAAATGCCGACCGCTATGTGGAGATGTCGAAAGTTACCAAGACCTTCCCCAGCCGCAAAGGGCCGGTCACGGTGGTCGATGGTTTTGACCTCAGTATTCACAAAGGTGAGTTCGTCACGCTGATTGGCCACTCGGGGTGCGGCAAATCGACCGTACTGTCGATGGTGGCAGGACTGACAGAAATTAGCGAGGGCGATATCTCGCTCGACCAGCGCAAGGTGGTCAATGCCGGCCCTGACCGCGGCATCGTCTTTCAGGCGCCTAGCCTGTTGCCCTGGTTGAGCGCTTTCGACAACGTAGCGCTGGGCATC
>CAJBVC010000904.1 GCA_903958915.1 uncultured beta proteobacterium | reverse complement strand
CGGTCATCATTCACTCCTCGCTCACAGGAACTGCCAACGAAGGCCACGTGAAGAGCGTGGGCGCCGACGCTTACATTGCCAAGTTTGTGGCCGAAGAACTGGGTGCCACCATTCGCCAGGTGCTCTCGCGGTAAGTTGTTAAATAGGGCTGCAGCCCCCGTGGAATGTGCGCAACGAGCTATAAAAACAATAGCAAAACCTTCCTTAATGAATTGGCATCGGAGTCACGCCCATGAATGCACCCCTGCCCGATCACATTCTCAAAGCGCTACAGACCGTCACTCTGGACGACAAATACGCGCTGGACTACGGACACGCCTTTATGAGCGGTGTGCAGGCACTGGTCAAGCTGCCCATGCTGCAGCGCCTGCGGGACCAGCGCGCGGGCAAGAACACAGCCGGTTTCATTAGTGGTTACCGCGGCTCACCGCTGGGCACCTATGACCAGTCGCTTCAGAAGGCCGAGAAATACCTGAAAGCCCACCATGTGGTGTTTCAACCGGGCGTCAACGAGGAACTGGCGGCGACGGCTCTGTGGGGTACCCAGCAACTGGGTTTCTCGCCACCTGGCAGTAATAAATACGACGGCGTGTTCGGCATCTGGTACGGCAAAGGTCCGGGTGTGGACCGCTGTTCCGATGTGTTCAAGCACGCCAACATGGCCGGCACCACGCCTTGGGGCGGTGTGATCGCGGTGGCCGGCGATGACCATATCTCGAAGAGCTCGACTGCGGCACATCAGAGCGACCACATCGTCAAGGCATGTGGTACGCCGGTGTTCTTCCCAGCCAAGGTGCAGGAAATTCTGGACCTGGGCATCCACGCCTTTGCCATGAGCCGCTTCTCGGGCGTCTGGGCAGGCATGAAGACGATCCAGGAAATTGTGGAGTCCAGCGCCACAGCCATGATCGACCCGGACCGGGTGCAGATCAAAATTCCGACTGACTTTGTGATTCCCCCGGGTGGCCTGCATATCCGCTGGCCGGATGCCGCTCTGGAGCAGGAGGCGCGCCTGTTTGACTACAAGTGGTATGCGGCGTTGGCCTACATCCGTGCCAACCGCCTGAACTACAACGTGATCGAGGGCCCGAATGACCGCCTGGGCCTGATCGCCAGCGGCAAGGCCTACAACGATACGCGCCAGGCCCTGCTGGACCTCGGGCTGGAAGACGCCACCTGCCGTCGCGTAGGCATACGCCTTCACAAAGTGGGTGTGGTGTGGCCGCTGGAAGCGCAACTGACCCGGGAATTTGCCACCGGCCTGCAGGAGATTCTGGTAGTGGAAGAAAAGCGCCAGGTTATTGAATACCAGTTGAAGGAAGGTCTTTACAACTGGCGCTCCGATGTGCGTCCCCGCGTGCTGGGCAAGTTCAATGAAGCCGAATCCGATGCCTCTGGCTTTGGCAGCGGTGGCGAGTGGGGCATTGCCAACCCGCATGCCAACACGCTGTTGCGTGCCAGCGCGGATTTGTCACCCGCCATCATCGCGCGGGCCATCGCCAAGCGCATCATGCTAATGGGCGTGGATGCCGACACGGCAGCGCGCATAGACGCCCAGTTGGCCATTCTGAATGCCAAGGAAAGCGCCATGCAGGTGCTGGAAGTGAACCGCGCCAAGGCCGAGATCAAGCTGGCCGACCGCCAACCCTGGTTTTGCTCGGGTTGCCCGCACAACACCAGTACCAAGGTGCCCGAAGGCTCACGTGCCATGGCGGGCATTG
>CAJBVC010000903.1 GCA_903958915.1 uncultured beta proteobacterium | reverse complement strand
GGTGAGCCGCAGGGTCAGCATGTTGCCCGTCGACGCCAGTGTGACCGCCGTGAGCGCCAGCGCCACACCAAAGAGCACAGAAGCATCGCCACGCGCAGCCACGATATCCGGCCAGAAAATGAGTGCAATACCGACTACGCCCACCGCCCCCGAAAGCCAGAAACGCCGCGTCATGTGTTGGGCGAAGAACAGCGAACCGCCGATCGCGTTGGTAAAGATCATCAGCGAGAACAGCACCGCAACCAGGCCGGATGCGAGGTGCCTTTCCGACTCGTAGGTGCACAGATAGTTCAGACCGTATTGCACCGCCCCCGTCAGCATCAGCCAGGCATGCACCGATTTGGGTAAGCGCACCGAATCGCCGCGCCAGCGCGCAATGGCAAAAAGCATCACACTGGCCAGGCCAAACCGGAACGCTACCGAGTGCAGCGCTGAGGTTTCACCCAACTGGTACAGGATGGCGTGCCAGGTGGTGGCCCAGATCAGCGTGGGCACCCAGAACAGGGTGCGGTCCGACAGGCCCGATGGCATTACGCGGCGCGCTTGAAGAGTGCAAGCAAAGTACCAGCGGCCACGAACAGGCTGCCAAAAACCCGGTTCATGGCACGAATGTGGTAGGGAGATTTGAGCGCACCCAGCACTCTGGCGGCCAGTGCGGTGTAGCCCGCCATCACCACCAGATCGGTAAAGCCCAGGGTGCCGGCAATCACCAGGTATTGCGGCAGCAGCGGTTGGTCCAGCTGGATGAATTGCGGCACCACCGCCAGCAGGAATACTGTTCCCTTGGGGTTCACGGCATTGAGCATCCACGCCCGCACGATCATGGAGCGGCGTGATTCGGTTTCGCCCTGGTCACGCAGCGCCACCATGGGAACCGCAGGTGCCCGCCATTGGCGCACTCCCAACCAGATCAGGTAAGCAACGCCCAGCCATTTGATCGCCGTGAACGCCGTCGCGGAAGCGGCAATCAGGGCGCCCAGACCCACACCCACTACCAGCACCTGGGTCCAGATCCCCAGCACCAACCCGAACGTGGTGAAGTAGCCACGGCGAAACCCGTGGTTGAGCCCTGCGCTCATGGCGGCCACTGCGCCGGGGCCAGGCGAGATACTGATAGCCCAGGAAGCGGCAAAAAATGCCAGCCAGGTCGATAGTTCCATACGGTGTCGTGACTTATAGGAATCGGTGGTTGTAGCACAGCTGCGCGGTGTACCATCTTTGCCCATGCCCGTCGATCCCGCCATCGTCCGAATATTTGCCGAAAACGTGCGCGCTGATGTGATTCAGCGCCCGCCCGGGCTCAACCTCGACGCGGCCATCGTTCAAAAGATTGCCAATCGCGTCAAGGTGTTCCGTGGCATGACCTTGGACTGCCTGATGAGCACGCTGGCCATGGCCGAGCACCAGCCCCACAAGGCCGGCACCATCGTATTCAACGAAGGCGATATCGGCGGCTCATTCCATGTTCTCATCGCTGGTGAGGTGGTCGTGGAAAAGAACAAGGGTGGACAGATGGTGCAATTGGCCCGCCTGGGTGCCGGAGAGTGTTTTGGTGAAATGGCCCTGGTAGGCAAGCACTTGCGTACTGCCACGGTGCGGGCGGTGACCAATGCAGCCACCATGCGGTTTGACCGGGAACGGGTCGACGCCTACTCCGACAGCGCCCACATCATTTACCGCAACATTGCCAGTGTGCTGGCCGCCCGGCTGGACGAATCCAGCGAACTGCTGGCGGACTTGGTGGTGCGCTCAGGCGAAACCGGAGCGGCCCCGCTGTCCTGAGGTCGGTACAGTTTGCGTTCGGATGGCATCGGGACACCGCGTAATGCACAATGGGTGCGCAAAGAACAAGGTGATCACTATGTGGCGTCGTTGCTTGTTGGCATTCGTTCTGTGTTTCATGGCATTGCCCGGTGCCTGGCCCGGTGAAGTGTTGAGGCTGGGTGCCAGCAGCTCGTGGAACATGCCTTATGCCCGCTACGATGGGGAGCGCCTGACTGGCGGCATCGTGTACGACCTTGCAATGGCACTGGAGAAGGTGCTGTCCGCGCCGGTTCAAATGGTTGTACTACCGCGCAAACGACTCGATGGCGCAACGCTTGCGGGCGACCTGGATTTGCGCTGCTATTTCAATCCGAACTGGACAGAAATTCCCGACCACTTTGTTTGGAGCGGGCGCATCTTCGACATTTCAGACGTATTGTTTGGCACCGATGCAACGCAGGAACCAAAGGACCTGAGCGAACTATCCGCAGGTGCCCAGGTCAGCACGGTACTCGGCTATAGCTACCCGACACTGCAGCCGCTGATAGCCGGTGGCATCTTGGTGCGCGACGATTCAGTGGATCAGGAAAAGGTGATGCTCAAGCTCAGTGCCCGGCGCACGCCGTACGGCGTCAGTGAGGCACTGGGGTTGGCCTGGTACAAACGCAATACCCCCGCGCATCGACTGAGCAAATGGACGCTGATCATTTCAAGGCACGACTTTCAGTGCGGTGTTCCCAAGAATGGGAACATCGCTGCGGCCAGAATCATCAACGCCCTGACTGAACTCAAGAAGAATGGACGCATTGACGAAATCCTGCGCAGCTACCGCTAGGGACATTTCGCGCAGCAGTGCCTATTGGGGACCGGCCTGCAGTGCGGCAATGCGTTCTTCAATGGGCGGATGCGTCGAAAACAACTGGCCAATGCCGCCGGCAATGCCCATCGCTGCCATGCTCTTGGGCAACTCGCCAGGTGCCATGCCACCCAGACGGGCCAAAGCATTGATCATGGGCTGCTTGCGTCCCAACAGCTGCGCGGCGCCGGCGTCGGCACGGAACTCACGCTGGCGCGAGAACCAGGCCACCACAATCGCTGCGGCAAAGCCAAGAATGATGTCCAGCACGATGGTGGTGATCATGTAGCCGATGCCGGGACCGGAGCGGTCGTCGCCCTTGCGCAAAAAGCTGTCCACCGCATAACCGATGACACGGCTCAGGAACACGACAAAGGTGTTCATCACGCCCTGGATCAGGGTCATGGTCACCATATCGCCATTGGCAATGTGGGCCACCTCGTGCCCGATGACGGCCTCGATCTCGTCCTTGGTCATGCCTTGCAGCAGCCCGGTGCTCACGGCCACCAAGGCAGAATTCTTGAACGCACCGGTAGCGAAGGCATTGGGATCGCCTTCAAAAATGCCCACTTCGGGCATGCCGATGCCGGCTTTTTCGGACAATTTGCGCACGGTTTCCACGATCCAGGCCTCATCCACGTTCTGCGGCTGTTCAATGATGCGCACGCCCGAAGTCCATTTGGCCATGGGCTTGCTGATCAGCAGGGAAATAATGGCACCACCAAAACCCATCACCAGCGCATAGCCCAAGAGCGCCCCCAGGTTCAGGCCATTGGCGGTGAGATAACGGTTGACACCCAGCAGGCTGGCCACAATGCCCAGCACGGTAACGACCAGAATATTGGTCAGGACAAACAACAAAATGCGTTTCATGGTTACCTTTGAATTGGGCTCGCACAGCAAGCCGATGGCGCGAATGGTAGGGGCAGATGCTGAAAATTCAAGCCAGCGCCGCCAAACTCCCGCGAAGTTTACGGGTTTTCAGGAACCTGAGGCCGTAGCGGTGCGCGGGGCACGAAAGACGCTGGTATCGGCATAGAACGCCGGTTCAGCGTTCTCAAGGCACCAGCCTGGTACCCCGAGCACCGGAAGGTGGGCAAAAGGCTTGCTCGCCAACTTCTCGGCGCTCAGATCTTGTG
The DNA here is from genome assembly GCA_903958915.1 of uncultured beta proteobacterium. Classification (GTDB taxonomy): domain Bacteria; phylum Pseudomonadota; class Gammaproteobacteria; order Burkholderiales; family Burkholderiaceae_C; genus Allorhodoferax. The sequence continues at coordinate 1,033 of CAJBVC010000903.1, read as the reverse complement.
CCATCCAGGCATCCAGATCTGCTATGAAGTCGCCAGCCCCCACGCTCCACCGCTGCGCGGGTCGCTGCCCCCCAAGGGGGCCGCGTTCCAGCTTGGGGCGGCCCTGCGCTGAAACAGTAGCTGCTCGCGCACGGTAGACGTGCGCTGTGATCGGTTTTCGTGGGTAAACCAGTTTCTCCAGCAAGGCGTGGCCAAACAGTACCAAGTGCGCCTCACGCCACAGACGGCGTTGGGTCACAAACAGGCGTAGCCAGTCCTTTGCGGCCAACGCTTCCCAGAGCGCGTCGGGGCACTGCAGAAATGCAGCGTTTTCATCGAACACCGTCAGCGCATCGCGCGCCGGGCCGCGTACCGGCTGGATACCGGTTTGTGCGATCTGCGCCATGTGCAACTGGTTCAGGCGGCGCTTGGTCTGGGGAAACAACAGCCACGCCAGCCCGTTGAAAAAGTCATGCAGCCCGTCGCGCGTGGGAACCTGACCGGTGCGGTAGATAAAAGCCTCGTAGGCTTCGCCGGTGGGTAAAGCAGTTTGCGGGACAAAGCGCACCGGAGCAGGCTTGCAACCGGTGAGCACAGGCGCGGCATTTAGTGCATCGGCGCAGGTGTATCCGGGCCGGGAACTGGACGGTACAGGCCTCTGCTCCGTGTCCCCCGCCCGCTGCGCGGTCTCCTCCTTGACCTGCGCAGAAACCTGTACCGCCCAGTTCCCTAGCGCGTGGGCAGCTACTGCGGCCCCTAGCGCATGCCAGGGCTGCAGCCAGGGCGCTTGCCAGTCGATCACCGCCAGGATGCGGGGTGGCAGAGGCCTCTGCTCCGTGTCCCCCGCCCGCTGCGCGGACTCCTCCTTGACCTGCGCAGAACCCTCTGCCACCCCAACTCCTCGTTGAGATCAACTGGCAAGCGCCGTGGTTGCAACCCTGGCATGCGCTAGGGTCCGCAGTAGCTGCTCAAACACTAGGGAACTGGGCGGTACAGATTTCTGCGCAGGTCAAGGAGGAGACCGCGCATCGGGCGGGGGACACGGAGCAGAGGC
>CAJBVC010000902.1 GCA_903958915.1 uncultured beta proteobacterium | reverse complement strand
GATGGACCAGAATTTGCCCGAGGGCGACCTGTTCATGCGCTTGCGCCAGATGTTTCCCAAACAGGCCATGACAGCCATGCATTTGTTGGCCCTGTGCGGTGCCAATGGCATCGGGCGCTTGGGGTTTGCATTGCCGGGCAGTGCGCCGCCGGAGTCGCCGGTTTTCATCTCACGGCAGCAACTGTTGTCCATGCCCTTCACGCCCGCAGTATTTGATGAACTGGTGCGAGCCTACCTCAGCACCGGGGCCGGTGTGGCCGGCATGCAGCCCAAGATCATGGTGCCCGATCGCCCCACCATTACCATCCCGACCGTGATTGTGAAGGCCGCATCCAGCGCCTATCCGGGCCTGGCGGCCAATGAGTTTCTATGCCTGAAGGCGGCCTCTGCAGCCGGCATTGCCACGCCAGGGTTTGAACTCTCGCACGACGGCCAGGTGCTGCTGGTGGACCGGTTTGACATTGAGCCCAATGGCGAGCGTATCGGGTTTGAAGACATCGCCTCGATCATGGGTCTGCGGGTGCGTGACACGCTGTCAGAGCGCAAGTACCACGGCAGTTACGAGCGCATCGCCCAGGCGCTGAAGATGCTGCGCCTGCCCGATGCCGATTTGCAGCGCTTTTTTGAACAAGTGGCGCTCACGGTGATGGTCTCCAACGGCGATGGTCACCTTAAAAACTACGGCGTGCTCTACAAGGGCCCTGACGATGTCCGGCTCTCTCCCATGTTTGATGTGGTCACGACCTCGATCTATCGGTATGCCAGGTTCGCCGGTGGCGACGACTGGGTGGATCACACCATGGCACTCAAGCTGTTTGCGGGCCAGGGCCAGACCCGCAGCTATCCAAGCCCTGCTGAATTGTGCCGTTTTGGTAGCACGGTGTGCCGGGTCAAGGCGCCCACGGCGGTGCTTGGGCGCATTGCGCAGGCCATGTCCGACACCTTGGCGCTGGCACGCCAGGATGCGCGCATCCCGGCGACAACCCTGGGCCTGATGTCCGATGTCTGGGCCGCCGGCATGGCCTATGCGCAGTAACCGCTAATGGTGAATCGACCTACAGCCCCCGTGGAATAAGCGCAAGCAGCTAGCAATTCAGGAGTGATTGGGCTGCCAGGCGGCCGCAGTGAAATGCACAAAGCTGGATATAAACCCAGTACCATAAGGCACCCAGCCCCTACTGGCACTGCCCCATGCCCTCCGTCGCCCGCCCAACGCATTCGCATCTGCACGCTGGTGGGTCGGCGGGCTCCAAACCCAAGCTCTACAACCCGCGCCATCCCGAACGTACGCTGCTGTACCAGACCATTGCCGAACATTTCGAGACCTGGCATGAACTCTCCAGTGCCGGTCAGTTCGACGGCCAGGGCGACCACCACAGCCCCAAGCCCTATGTCCGCCAAGCTTTCCGCAAGTACCTCGAATGCGGCATCTTCGCCCATGGCTTTGCCAGGGCGTGGTGCGATGACTGCGGGCATGACTACTTCGTGGCCTATTCCTGCAAAGGCCGTGGTGTCTGCCCCTCGTGCAACACCCGGCGCATGGTGGAGACGGCGGCGCACCTGACGGATCACGTCTTCCCCCGCCTGCCGGTGCGCCAGTGGGTGCTATCGGTGCCAAAGCGGCTGCGCTACTTCATGCAGCGCGACGGGGCGATGCTGAATATGGTGCTGCGTATTTTCCTGCGGGTCATTGCCCAAAGCCTGCAATCGTGCAGCCCTGGGGCGGCCCAGCTGGACAAGGTGGCCTTGCATATCGGCGCGGTGGCCTTCATCCACCGGTTCGGATCCAGCCTGAACGGTCATGTGCACTTCCACGTCTGTGTGGTCGATGGGGTGTTTGAGGAAGTGCCAGGCGAGGGCGATGCCGATGTCCAAGCCTCTTCGCCGGGTGTCGTCTTCCACCCGGCCAGCGGCATTGATGCGACAGCCGTGTCCCAGGTGCAGACAGATTTGCGCCGACGCATCCTGCGCGCCTTCGTGTGGCGGGGCCTGCTGGAGAGTGTCGATGCCAAGGAGATGCTGGCCTACCCGCACAGCGGCTTCTCGGTTGACGCCGGTGTGTGCATTGATGCACACGACCGCGCAGCACTGGAGCGGCTGCTGCGCTATTGCGCCCGCCCACCGTTTGCCATGGATCGATTGCGCAAAGAGGGTGCTGCCCTGGTGTACCGCTGTGCCAAGCAACATAGCGAGCCAAGCAGTGACAAGCGCGGTGCCCGGGTGGACGAGTTGAGATTGACGCAGCTGGAGCTGATCGACCGTATTGCAGCCCTGGTGCCACCGCCGCGCACGCACCGGCACCGCTACTTTGGTGTGCTGGCACCGAACTCGTCGCTCAGGGCAGCGGTAACGGCGCTGGCTGCACCCGCCAAGCAGGTCGTCGTGCAGACCGAGCCAGCCATCACAGGCGAGGGCGCGCCTGGGGTGGTGCCGCTGGGCCATGCGATGCCACTCCCGCCCGAGTCGGTGCCACTCAAACGGTCGAAGGCGCATTACTTGTGGGCGGTGTTGATCGCTCGCATCTATGAGGTTTTTCCGTTGCTGTGCCCGCTGTGTGGTGGGCAGATGCGCCTGATCGCCTTTATTACCGAGGGCACGCAGATCCGGAAGATTCTGGATCACATCGGTGTCGACTCGGAACCCCCGCACATTTCCCCGGCACGCGGGCCACCGCTGTGGGAGGAATGTGGTGATGCGCAGATGGGTGACGGGGCGCAAATTGAGCCAGACTGGGATCTGGCAGCGCAACCGGCACCCGTCTATGAGGTCGATCAGCGCATCAGTTGGTGACTGAGCAAAGCGGCAATTTTGATGCGCTGCGGGGTAGGCCTGCGCAGTCCACCGCAAATGACCCTGTCGTCAGGCGCACTTTGGTGAGGCCTCGTCATGGAGTCAGTCATCGTGAGGGTTCTTACGTGGCTTAGTGGCTGCTCAAGGGTGCGATACTGGCCTTGGGGCGGTTGAATGGCTTATCCGTCTCGATTCCGTGCTGCACCGCCGTGCCGCCAAACTGGGCACCCAGCGCATACGCCAAGAGCTGCAAAGCAAAGGGCTGGCACCCGAGGCCGTGCTGCAGGCCGTGGAGCAGCTGCGTGCCACCGAGGTGGAGCGCGCACGCGAAGTTTGGCGCAAAAAGTTTGGCGAACCGCCGGCCGATGCCGCCGAGCGTGCCAAACAGATGCGTTTTCTGGCCAGTCGGGGTTTTGGCGGGGAGTCTATTCGCAAGGTGGTGGCGGGGGCTTGCGACGACGATTGATTGCAATCCCAGGACGGCTCACCATGGCTTGCTTTGTCTGACCCGCAGCGCTTATGCCAATGGCAAAGTCAATAATTTTCTCGCCGGTAGATGAGGGGGCTTTTGTAGATGCCGAAAGTGGCGCGGGCCGTGTTGCTTAACAGGTAGGCCGGTGTGTTAAGCGACAAATCGACATTGCCACTGACACCGGGCGCGGCCAGGGTAATTC
>CAJBVC010000901.1 GCA_903958915.1 uncultured beta proteobacterium | reverse complement strand
TGACCAGGAGGAGTGCCCGATTTGTACCAAAGTGGTGCATACACCGCCATCCACCTGGACCCTTTTCCGGTTGTGGCGGTTTGCCAGGCCTTATCGTGGCCAACTGTTGCTGGGTTTCGTGCTCATGCTGCTGGGAACGGCAGCCAGCCAGGTGCCTCCGTACCTGACGATTCCGCTGGTCGACGAAGTCCTGATTCCCTACCAGAACGGGGAAAAAATCCCGATGAGCACCGTGGTCTGGTACCTGTCAGGCCTGCTTGGTTCGGGCCTGCTGGCCTGGGTGTTGAGCTGGGCCAAGACCTATGTTCTGGCGCTGGCATCCGAGCGCATTGCCGCGGATTTGCGAACCAATACTTATGAACACCTGTTACGGTTGTCGTTGGAGTACTTTGGCGGCAAACGTACCGGGGATTTGCTGTCGCGCATTGGCAGCGAGAGTGATCGCATCGCGGTATACCTCTCTCTGCACCTGACCGACTTTGCCAGCGACGTGATCATGATCGCCATGACCGCGGTGATTCTCTTTTCGATGAATCCCTACCTGGCACTGATCACACTGGTGCCGCTGCCGTTTATCGGCTGGATGATCCATTTTGTACGCGATCGCTTGCGCACCGGATTCGAGAAGATCGACCGTGTCTGGGGTGAAGTGACCAACGTACTGGCCGACACCATTCCCGGCATTCGCGTCGTCAAGGCGTTTGCCCAGGAGCAGCGCGAGTCCCGGCGCTTTCGTGATGCCAACAAGCACAATCTGCTGGTCAATGATCGCATCAACAAGATCTGGTCCCTGTTCTCGCCCAGCGTGTCGCTGCTCACGGAAATCGGGTTGCTGGTGGTGTGGGGATTTGGCATCTGGCAAGTCTCCAAAGGCGAAATCACGGTCGGCATGTTGCTGGCGGCCATAGCCTATATCGGGCGTTTCTATGGCCGGCTCGACTCCATGAGCCGCATCGTGTCGGTGACCCAAAAGTCGGCGTCGGCCGCCAAGCGCATATTTGACATCCTCGACCACGTGTCGAGCGTGCCCGAACCTGCCAACCCGGTGCATGTGGGCAAAGTGCGCGGGCACATCGAAGTGCGCGACGTCGGTTTTCGCTATGGCAACCGGGAGGTCAATCGGGGCATCAGCCTGGACATTGCGCCGGGCGAAATGATTGGACTGGTGGGCCACAGCGGTTCTGGCAAGAGTACCCTGGTGAACCTGATCTGCCGCTTCTACGACGTGTCGGAGGGCGCCATTCTGGTGGATGGCGTGGATATTCGCTCGTATGCCATGTCCGACTATCGGCAAAATATCGGTTTGGTGCTGCAGGAGCCATTTCTGTTCTTTGGCACCATTGCGGAAAACATTGCCTATGGGAAACCCGAGGCCACGCGGGCCGAAATCATCTCCGCTGCGCGGGCGGCGCATGCCCACGAATTCATCTTGCGCCTGCCGCAGGGCTATGACTCGATGGTGGGGGAGCGTGGGCAGGGTCTGTCCGGTGGCGAGCGCCAACGTATTTCGATTGCGCGTGCCCTGCTGATTGATCCGCGCATCCTGATTCTGGATGAGGCGACCTCCTCGGTCGATTCCGAGACCGAAAAAGAAATTCAAAAGGCACTCGAAAATCTGGTGCAGGGCCGCACCACCATTGCCATTGCCCACCGGTTGTCGACTTTGCAGCGAGCCGATCGTCTGGTGGTGCTCGACCGGGGCCGTGTGGTCGAGGAGGGCACCCACGATGCGCTCATGGCCAAAGAGGGCGCTTACTTTAATCTGTACCAGGCGCAAGCGCGCAACATGGAGGCGGACATGCCCCTTGTAAGCCTGGATCCGCCTGGAAAGGAAATTCAGGAATGAGTTCGATCACGGCCCTGCAGCAAGTCGCTACCAGCCCGGCAGACTTCCTCCTGGAGCGCGATGCATTTGGCAAACTGATTCTTACGACGCCTGCTGGGCAGCGTTGCGTTGGGGTCTTGCCGGTGCGGGCGTTTCCCATTCAGTCGCCCGAAGATGGCATCTCGGTCGTTTCGCCTGAGGGTGAGGAACTGGCCTGGATTGACAAGTTGTCGGATGTTGCAGAGCCGTCTCAGGCGCTGATCCGTGAGGAACTGGCCACGCGTGAATTCATGCCGGTGATTGGCGAGATCGTGGGAGTTACCAGCTTCTCCACTCCATGCACATGGAAAGTGACCACCGACCGGGGCGATACTGAATTCGTGTTGCGGGGCGATGAGGACATCCGACGCATCGGCAGCGAGGGCTGTTTGCTGATTGCCGACTCCCATGGAATCCAGTACCTGGTGCGGGACCAGTTCGCATTGAACGCCCACAGCAAGAAGATTCTGGACCGATTCCTGTAGGCGCCTGGCGCCGCAACGAGGAACACCAGGTAGCGGAAATGTGTAACACTTTGTGAGAGTTGGAAGATCTGTAAGCTGCGCAATCTGCATTCCGCGCAAAATAGCTTCTCCTCATCTTTTCACCTTACGTTCCCATGCAGCCAAAAGACAACCGGCCCACCAAGCTCGTCGTGGTGGACGACGATGCGCGCATACGCGACTTGCTCAAACGTTACCTGACCCAGGAGGGCTTTGAGGTCTTGCTGGCCGAGGATGCCAAGGCACTGACACGCATCCAGCAGCGTGAAACGGTGGATTTGATCGTGCTGGACCTGATGATGCCGGGCGAGGACGGCCTGTCCGTTTGCCGACGTCTGCGGGCTGCCAACGATCTCACGCCGATCATCATGCTGACGGCCAAAACCGAAGACATCGACCGTATCGTCGGCTTGGAGGTGGGTGCAGACGATTACCTGGGCAAGCCCTTCAACCCCAGGGAGTTGCTGGCACGCATCCACGCGGTTTTGCGCCGACGACCAGCGCAGGAGTTGCCTGGCGCGCCATCCACTGATCAGGAAGTGGTCCGTTTTGGCCCGTTTTCCTTCGACCTCGGCGCGCGGACATTGCGCAAAGGCAGTGACGATTTGCCCCTGACGACCGGTGAATTTGC
>CAJBVC010000900.1 GCA_903958915.1 uncultured beta proteobacterium | reverse complement strand
GGAAGAGGCGCGCAGCCACGCGCTGACGCTTGCGCAACAGCAACATTTGACATTTGTCCACCCATTCGATGACGACGCCATCATGGCCGGCCAGGGCACGGTGGCGCTGGAAATGCTGCAGCAAGTGCCGGAACTGGACACCTTGATCGTGGCGGTGGGCGGCGGCGGGTTGATCGCTGGCATGTCGACTGTGGCTAAGGCGCTAAAGCCAGACATGGAAGTGGTCGGGGTACAAACCAGCCGCTTTCCGGCCATGGTCAACGCCATCAAGGGCACCCAGCATCCCCAGGGCAGCAGCAGCATTGCCGAAGGGATTGCCGTTGGTTCCCCGGGAGAGCGAACCCGTGCCGTCATCGCACAGCGGGTGGATGACATGGTGCTGGTCGATGAAGGCGATATCGAGCAGGCGCTGGTAATGTTGCTGGAGGTCGAGAAGACCCTGGTGGAAGGCGCTGGAGCGGCAGGCCTGGCGGCGCTGCTCAAGTACCCCGAGCGGTTTGCTGGCCGGCGGGTGGGTCTGGTTCTGTGTGGCGGCAACATCGACCCCTTGTTACTGGCTTCGATCATCGAGCGCGGCATGGTGCGCGCAGGTCGACTGACGCGCATCCGGGTCAGCGCCCGCGACGTACCCGGGTCGCTTGCGCACATCACCGCAGTGGTCGCACTGGCGGGCGCCAACATCGACGAGGTGCACCACCAACGTGCCTTCACCATGCTGTCGGCCCAGAATGTGGAAGTGGAACTGGTGGTCCAAACCCGGGGCCATGCGCATGTTGCCGAAGTGCTGGAGGCACTGCACAACTCGGGCATGGATGCCCAGCGCGTGTAATCGGGCCTGATTGACTAGGGTATTCCCGCATAACCCTATGCGTCGTTTGCATAACATTCGGCCGTAACCACGGTGTAACTGCGGTACCTCTTCATAAAATTGAAGTCGCGTGACGCTGTTGTTTGCGTCCGGCAACAAGGAACTTTTATGAACGCACCTACCACCCAAGGCCCCAGCGTCAACGCCCCAAGCTACGTCAAAAACCCCAGGCTGGTTTCATGGGTTACCGAAATGGCGGCATTGACCCAGCCCAAAGACATCTACTGGTGCGATGGCTCCGACGAGGAGTACCAGCGCCTGTGCCAATTGCTGGTGGATGGCGGCACATTCAAGAAACTCAACCCTGCCAAGCGACCCAACAGCTTTCTGGCCTGCTCTGACCCCAGCGATGTGGCACGCGTCGAAGACCGCACCTACATTTGCAGTGATAAGAAAGAGAACGCCGGCCCCACCAACAACTGGATGGCACCCGCCGATATGCGCAAGCTGCTGCAGACCGGCCAGGCCGACGGCACGCCCGCGCTATTTGCTGGCTGCATGAAGGGCCGCACCATGTATGTGGTTCCGTTTTCCATGGGCCCCCTGGGCTCCCACATTGCGCACATTGGAATTGAACTGACCGACAGTGCCTATGTGGCCGTCAACCAGAAAATCATGACCCGCATGGGCAAGGCGGTGTTCGATGTCATCGGCACCGATGGTGCTTTTGTCCCATGCATGCATACCGTGGGTGCGCCGCTTGCAGAAGGTCAGGCCGATGTGAAATGGCCTTGCAACAAGACCAAATACATCGTGCATTACCCTGAGGCGCGTGAAATCTGGTCCTATGGCTCTGGCTATGGTGGCAATGCACTGTTGGGCAAGAAATGCTTTGCGCTGCGCATCGCGTCCAACATGGGCCGCGACCAGGGCTGGCTGGCAGAACACATGCTGATTTTGGGTGTGACCAACCCCGAAGGCAAAAAATACCATGTGGCGGCGGCGTTCCCAAGCGCCTGTGGCAAGACCAACTTTTCCATGCTGGTGCCGCCTGAAGGCTTTACCGGCTGGAAAGTCACCACCATCGGGGATGACATTGCCTGGATCAAGCCGCATGCCGACGGCAGGCTCTACGCCATCAATCCGGAAGCGGGCTACTTCGGCGTTGCTCCCGGCACCAATTTCCATACCAACCCCAACTGCATGGCCAGTCTGGACAAGAACGTGATTTTCACCAATGTCGGTCTGACCGACGACGGCGATGTCTGGTGGGAGGGAATGGAGCAGGATGGTGGTCCGATCCCGGCACATTTGATCGATTGGCAAGGGAATGACTGGACGCCGGAGATTGCCAAGCAAACCGGCGCAAAGGCAGCGCACCCCAATTCCCGCTTCACGGTCGCAGCAGGCAACAACCCGGCGCTTGATTCCGAGTGGGACAACCCGGCCGGTGTGGCCATTGACGCCTTCATGTTTGGTGGCCGTCGCTCCACCACCGTCCCGCTGGTAACAGAAGCACGCACCTGGACTGAAGGTGTTTACATGGCCGCCACCATGGGTTCAGAGACCACCGCTGCGGCGGTCGGCCAGATGGGCGTGGTGCGCCGCGACCCGTTTGCCATGCTGCCTTTCTGTGGCTACAACATGAGCGACTACTTTCAGCATTGGCTGGACTTGGGCGACAAGTTGACCCGAGCGGGCGCCAAACTACCGCGCATTTACACCACCAACTGGTTCCGCAAAGGTGCCGACGGCAAGTTCGTCTGGCCGGGGTACGGTGAAAACATGCGTGTGTTGAAGTGGATGATCGACCGCTTGGAAGGTAAGGCACCAGGGATGGAGACCGTGTTTGGTGTGGCGCCCCTGTTC
>CAJBVC010000899.1 GCA_903958915.1 uncultured beta proteobacterium | reverse complement strand
TCATCCGGCTTATTTCCATAAAGTCGTTGATTGCCAGTGGGCCTGTCCTGCCCACACCCCTGTACCCGAATACATACGCCTGATCGGTCAGGGTCGCTACAGCGACGCCTACATGATCAACTGGGTCTCCAATGTGTTCCCCGGTGTTTTAGGGCGAACCTGCGACCGGCCGTGCGAGCCGGCGTGCCGTCGCGGCCGGGTCGAGGAAAACAATGGTGAGAAGCCCGAAGCAGTCGCCATCTGCCGTCTCAAGCGCGTCGCTGCAGACCACAAAGAGTCGGTTTTGGACCGTATGCCCAGCATTGCGCCTGCCAATGGCAAACGCATTGCCTGCGTCGGCGCCGGCCCCGCGTCGTTGACCGTCGCGCGTGATCTGGCGCCGTTAGGCTACTCGCTCACCGTGTTTGATGGTGAGGCCAAAGCGGGCGGTTTCATGCGCTCCCAGATTCCGCGATTCCGGTTGCCTGAGTCGGTGATCGACGAAGAGACCGGCTACATCCTGAATATGGGCGTGGACTTCAAGAGCGGCCAGCGCATTGATTCACTCAAAGACCTGATGACGCAGGGCTACGACGCCATCTTTGTTGGCAGCGGTGCCCCGCGTGGACGCGAACTCGATGTTCCAGGGCGCCAGGAAGCAGCTGCCCATATCCATATTGGTATTGATTGGCTGGCTTCGGTGTCGTTCGGTCACATCACCAGCGTTCCCCCCCGTGTGATAGTGCTCGGTGGCGGCAATACCGCAATGGACTGCTGCCGGTCAGCACGCCGTTTGGGTGGTCGTGATGTGAAGGTGATCGTGCGCAGCGGTTACGAGGAGATGAAAGCATCGCCCTGGGAGCGCGAAGATGCCATTCATGAGAGCATTCCCATCATCAATTACCACGTGCCCAAGAGCGTGCAGCACGACAACGGCAAACTGCTGGGCATGACGTTCGAAATTGTCCGCGCAGAGTACGATGCCAAGGGACGGCGTAGCCTGATTCCCACGGGTGAGCCCGACGTCTTCTTCGAGTGCGACGAGATTCTGGTGGCGGTTGGCCAGGAAAATGCCTTCCCCTGGATCGAGAAGGACTGCGGCATGGAGTTTGACCGCTGGGGCCTGCCGGTACTCGTTGAGAACACATTTCAGTCCACCATACCCCAGGTTTTCTTCGGTGGTGATGCAGCCTATGGTCCCAAGAACATCATCACGGCGGTGGCGCAAGGACACGAGGCGGCGATATCCATTGACCGGTTCCTGAAAGGGCAGCCGGTAGAGATGCGCCCTGAGCCGTTGACGCAATTGATGTCGCAAAAGATGGGAATCCACGAGTGGAGCTATCGCAACGATGTGTCCAACGACACCCGCTTCAAGGTGCCATGGGCCGCTGCCGAAGCCGCACTGGCCAGCATTCGGGTCGAGGTGGAACTCGGTTTTGATGCGGCGACGGCGTTCAAGGAGTCCAGCCGTTGCCTGAATTGCGACGTGCAGACAGTCTTTAACCGCGACACCTGTATCGAGTGTGATGCCTGTGTGGATATCTGCCCGATGGATTGCATTACGTTCACACCGAACGGTGAGGAGGGCGACCTGCGCGGGCGGTTGAAAGCGCCGTCCACCAACAAGACCCAGGACCTGTACGTATCGGGTGAACTCAAGACCGGACGCATCATGGTGAAGGACGAAGACGTTTGCCTGCATTGTGGTTTGTGCGCCGAGCGCTGCCCCACAGGCGCTTGGGATATGCAGAAATTCCTGCTCAACACGGCACAGGCTGGCAAGACGGCAAACGCCAGGAGTCACGTATGAAACGCTTAGAAGCCATCAACGATTTTGTCATCAAGTTCGCCAATGTGAACGGCTCCGGGTCGGCTTCAGCCAATGAGCTGTTTGCCAAGGCAGTGATGCGCATGGGCGTGCCAGTGAGTCCGCGCAACATCTTCCCCAGCAACATTCAGGGCATGCCGACCTGGTATGAAGCACGCGTGTGCGAACAGGGCTACCACGGTCGCCGGGGCGGTGTCGACATGATGGTCGCCATGAACCCGCAAACCTGGGACACCGACATTGCTGAAATCGAGCCGGGCGGCTACCTGTTCTATGACAGCACGCGTCCGCTGCCACCGAACAAGTTTCGCGATGATGTACATACACTGGCAGTTCCCCTGACCGAGATCACCAACGGCGCTTATACCGATCCGCGCCAGCGCACGTTGTTCAAGAACATCATTTACGTCGGCGCGCTATCGCTGCTGCTCGACGTGGACGCTGACGTGTTTGAAAAACTGTTCGAAGAGCAGTACAAGGGCAAGGAGCGCTTGCTCGATTCCAATATCCGGGCGTTGCACCTGGGCCGTGATTATGTGAAGGAGCACATCCCTTACCCCTTGGGTCTGCGGGTGCGTCGCTCGGACAAGGTGGGTGACCAGATCTTTACCGACGGCAACAGCGCGGCTGCACTGGGCTGTGTCTATGGCGGTGCCACTGTGGCCGCGTGGTACCCCATCACGCCGTCGTCGTCCATCCCTGAGGCGTTCCAGAAATACTGCGACAAGTACCGGGTGGATCCCCTGACGGGACAACACAACTACGCCATTGTGCAGGCCGAGGATGAACTGGCTTCGATTGGCATGGTCGTTGGCGCGGGTTGGAATGGTGCACGTTCCTTTACCGCGACCTCGGGCCCGGGCGTGTCATTGATGACAGAGTTCATTGGCTTGGCCTACTTCGCCGAAATCCCGGTGACCATCATCAATGTGCAGCGTGGTGGGCCATCGACGGGTATGCCAACACGCACCCAGCAGGCGGATCTGGTGTCATGTGCCTACGCATCCCATGGCGATACCAAGCATGTGCTGCTGCTGCCGCAGGACCCGCATGAGTGCTTTACCCATTCGGCGGCGGCGCTGGACCTCGCT
>CAJBVC010000898.1 GCA_903958915.1 uncultured beta proteobacterium | reverse complement strand
CTGGCGGCTCGACAAAGGCCTGCAAGGCACCAATCTGCGCGAGCGCGCCGGGGACGACAGCCCGCTCAAGGTGTGCGTGTCGTTTGACCTGCCACTGGACAAACTGGGCCTGATCGAAAGAAGCCTGCTGCGCTTCGCGCGCGCGGCCAGTGACGAGGTGCTGCCCTCTGCAACCCTGTGCTATGTGTGGGATGCCACATTACCTACGGAGAACTTGCTGCCCAATGCCTACACAGCGCGCGTGCGCGCGCTGGTGGTGAACAACGCCAACCAACCGCTGGGGCGCTGGGTTGCGCACACCCGCAACGTGGTGGCCGACTTTCGAATGGCGTTTGCTGGCGAATTCGACAGCGTGCCTGCAATCACCGCCGTGCTGGTGGGTGGCGATTCTGACAACACCGGTGGGCACAGCATCGGTTATGTGGACGATGTCAGCCTGAAACCCTGAACCAGCATCAGATTGCTGGACAACGCTGCGGGCAGATACTGCAAATCGGCAGGTTCATCGATGTCGTGCAGCGGCGCCAGCGTCTGCACCCGCCAGTGCAGCGCCTGGATTCGCTCATGCGTTGCAGTTGCCACGTTGCTGGTACTCCAGGCGATGCCGGAAAACACTGACGCGTCATATTGATTAAGACCGAGCAGGACATAGCCACCGTCCAGCGCCGGAATCAACGCGGCATCTGCGTCCTGCAAGGCCAGCGCCGCAATTTGCAGTTGACCCGCATCCAATTGCGGACAGTCGGTGCCGACCAACAAAACCGACTCTCCCGCGTCAATGACCCGTTGGGCTGCACGGGCCATGCGCACGCCAAGGTCGCCATCGCCCTGGTCCGTTAGCTGCACGCTAACGGGCACACCCATCTTGCGCCAAACCTCCTCTGAAGACCACGGAGTCACACACAACTCCACCACACCCACTTCTGACGCGATGGCCGCTTGCAGCATGCGTTCCAACAGCAGTTTGGCCAGCGTTGCCGCCCCCTGCGCACCCAGGGCAGGAATCAACCGGGTTTTGGAAAACCCTGGTTGGGGCTCCTTGGCGAAGATAACCATGCGCATCGGATTCATCGGTAGGCACGTGCCAGCAGCTCCGGCGCTACACCACGCCAGTAGTTCCAGCGCAGGCACCACATCAGCACCATCGTGCGCCACACACCGCGCGTCTCCCAACGCCGCCCTGAAGTGGTCACCCGGTGGGCAATACACGCTGGACGCGTGATGCGACGCAACCGCCCCGACAGTTCAATGACTTCCATCAACGGCAGGTTTGCAAAGCCACCTACCGCATCGAAGCTGGCACGTCCCACAAACATGGCCTGGTCGCCAGTCGCGATGCCGGTCAGCCGTGAGCGCAGATTCATCATGCTGGCAATAACAGGCAGCATCCAGTGCCTGCCACTGATGCGGACATCAAAGCGCCCCCACCGTTGCTTGCCATTGGCAAGCGCCTCGTGAACACATGCGATCGCACCGTAGGGCAGTTCGGTGTCTACATGCAGAAAAAGCAACACATCGCCCGTGGCCAGTGCCGCCCCAGCGTTCATTTGTCTGGCGCGCCCCCATTCCGACTGCAACACGCGAAAACCTGCCGCTTCGATGAGGCCGACCGAGTCGTCCACACTCCCCCCGTCGACCAACAGCACCTCACAACTCTGCTGCTGCAAGGGCAACAACCGTTCAAGCAAGGCGGGCAAGGCCGTGCTTTCGTTGAGCACCGGAACAATGATGGAGATGACCATATTCGCTGGGGAGGCATTGCCCATGATGGATAAGTGAACAGCCCCGCCGCCAGGCGTGAAAACGGCCCAGCCAGGCCAGCACTCTTTGCGGTGCATGGGCACGCTTCCACTCCCCCGCGGCATATTTATTGGCCTCGGCCAGCGTCGG
>CAJBVC010000897.1 GCA_903958915.1 uncultured beta proteobacterium | reverse complement strand
GGGCCGAGCGTCACTTTGACCGCGTTGGCCAGAATGTTTACGCCTTCAACCATGCGTGCGCGGGCTTCGCCGCCGAAAATTACGTCTTTTGCTGCCATGTTTGGCTCCTGAGATATTGGTTAAATATGCTGCTGGCGCGCTTGGGGTAAGCGTGACCAGCTACTAAATTTGTAGCGGCTGATTACTTCTCAACAACAGCAAACAAATCATCCTCTTTCATCACGAGGAGTTCGTCGCCATCAACTTTGACGGTCTGGCCGCTGTACTTGCCAAACAGGACGCGATCGCCGACCTTGACGGTCAAGGCGGCCAATTCGCCCTTGTCGTTGCGCTTGCCGGGGCCAATCGCCAGCACTTCGCCTTGATCAGGCTTTTCAGCGGCGCTGTCAGGAATCACGATGCCGGAGGCGGTCTTGGTTTCGTTTTCAACGCGCTTCACAATCACGCGGTCTGCCAAAGGGCGCAGTTTCATGAGGAATCTCCTAAGTTTAGAAACAGGGGGTAAACAAAAGCCAACTCAAGAAAGTTGGCGCTTATTAACTTGTGGCGCGAGTGCTGTTAGCACTCAACTCCAACGAGTGCTAATGATAAGGCTATTTTCGGTGGATTCAAGGGGCGCAGCCGCGATTGCTACGCGCGGCGGGTGCGAAATGGCTTGGATAGGGGTAAAATAAAATCCAAAGTAATACCAAATTTGCCAAATTAGGGCATTTTGGTATTTGAGTGGCAAGGTAGTGTCCCTCCAAGTGCAACAAGGAATGTAATGGTTCGGTACCTTTTGGCGGTCGATGGTGGTGGCACGGGCACGCGCGTTGCCATCGCCAGCGCCGATGGCGAAATTCTGACCCGTGGCGAAGCGGGTCCAAGTGCGCTGGGGCAGGGCGTTGCACAAGCGTGGATGCAGGTGCAGCGCGCTCTGGTCCAAGGCTTTGCGCGAATGGGTATCAGCGCGCCACCCTGGAGTGAGTGCGCACTGGCCGCAGGCTTGTCCGGCGTGCACAACGAGAGTTTTCGCGCCAGTTTCCTGGCGCAGTTGCCGGCGTTTGCCGAGGTAATTGCTGTCTCCGACGGGTACACCATGCTGTTGGGAGCCCACGCGGGTCAGCCCGGCATTGTGGTGGCGTCAGGGACCGGCAGTGTGGGTGAAGTCCTGCGTGCCGATGGAAGCCATCAGGTTGCGGGCGGCTGGGGTTTCCCGGTCGGTGATGAGGGCAGTGGTGCCTGGCTGGGGTTGCAGGCGGTGCGGGTCGCGCAGGGCGCCATGGACGGGCGCGCGTCCGTCGGGGCGCTGGCCCGGCGGGTGTGGCAGCATTGTGGTGGCACGCGCCGAGAGATGGGTGACTGGGTTGCACAGGCCGGGCAGTTTGCCTACGCGCAGGTGGCGCCGCTGGTGTTTGAAACCCAAGCGCTGGACGCGGCCGCTGACCACATGCTCGCACACGCCGCACAGGAATTGGTGGCCATTGTGCAAGCGCTGGATCCAGCCCTGCAGTTGCCTGTGGCGGTGTGTGGAAGTATTGGAACCAGGTTACAGAGCCGAATGGCCGACGCGCTGCCGAGCAGGCTTGTGGAACCCGCCATGGGTCCCGAGGAGGGTGCTCTGCTCCTGTTGCTGCAGACCAGAGGAGCCAGGCAATGAACAGCGGCTTTCAACTGGACTTGCGTCAGAACTCGCTCGATGGTTCTCCGCTGTACATGCAGGTGGCACGCGGGATTGAACGCGCGATAGCCGACGGGCGCTTTCTGCCCGATGCAGCCTTGCCTTCCGAGCGTGCGTTGTCCGAGTCGCTGAAGGTGTCACGGGTGACGGCGCGCGCAGCGATCGATCTTCTGGTGACCCAGGGGCTGATCGTTCGACGTCGCGGATCGGGCAATTTCATTGCCCCGCGCGTGGAGCACGGTCTGATGCAACTGAGCAGTTTCTCGGAAGAGCTGAAAAAGCGGGGTTATCTGCCATCGTCGCGATGGCTGAGTCGCAGTCTTTCTACCGCCACCACGGAGGAGCGGCTCACCCTGGGACTGTCGGGTGCCACACAGGTGGCGCGGCTGGAGCGTCTGCGACTGGCCGATGGCCATGTCATGGCCTACGAAATCAGCAGCTTGCCGGCAACGGCTTTGCCCGACCCGCTGGCGGTAGGCGACTCTTTGTACGAAACGCTAGAGAAGATGGACAGGGTGCCGGTGCGCGCACTGCAGCACATTCGTGCCATGAGTGCAACCGTCAAACTGGCTGCGCAACTGGAAGTGACTGAGCGTGACGCGGTTCTGTTCATCACCCGGATTGGCTACCTGGGGTCGGGGCAAGCGATCGAATTGACCCATTCGTACTGTCGCAGTGACTACTACGACTTCGTCGTGGAAATGAGGCGCGAGCCATGAAACTCTGCAAAGCCAACATCCTGACCCCCAATGGTTTTATCGCGGGCGAACTTCAATGGTCGGCAAATGGCAGGCTTGCACCCATTGCTGGGGTCCGTGTGGACGAAGCCCGCGTACTGGACGGCAGACTACCGTTGGTGCTGCCCGGTTTCATCGACCTGCACGTGCACGGCGGCGGCGGGCGTGACATCATGGAGGGAGGCGACGCGATCTCCCAGGTCGCACAGGTCCATGCGCAGCATGGGACCACCTCTTTGCTGGCCACCACCATGACCGCACCATTGGCCGATCTGGAGCAAGCGTTTCGGGGCTTGGCGGGCGCATGCGATGCAGCGCAAGCCAGTCCCGGGGCGCGGGTTCTGGGCGTTCATCTGGAGGGGCCGTACATCAGCGAACACAAGCTTGGTGCACAGCCGAATTTTGCGCGACCGATCGATATGCCCGAGTTGCAGTACCTGCATGGTTTGGCGCCCATTCGCCTGATCACCCTGGCGCCTGAACTTCCGGGCAATATGGACGTCATCGAAGCGCTGGTGCAAGCGGGCTTTCGCATCCAGATCGGCCACACCCAGGCCAGTTATGCAGAAACGGTGCAGGCGCTGTCCCGTGGCGCTGGGGGCTTCACGCACCTCTTTAATGCCATGACACCCCTGCACCACCGTAGCCCCGGCGCAGTAGGCGCCGCGCTGGCGCATGCCGAGTTTGCTGAGATCATTCCGGACCTGGTGCACGTGCATCCGGGCGCCATCCGGGTCGCGCTGCGCGCCATACCGCACCTGTACTGCGTGACCGATTCAACCTCCGCCGCGGGTATGCCCGATGGCGAGTATCGGCTCGGTCGCCAGGTCGTCAACAAATGCCTGGGCGGCGTGCGTTTGGCAGATGGCACCCTGGCAGGATCAACCCTCACCATGGACCAGGCCTTGCGCAATCTGGTGCGCGAGTTGGGCCTCGGGCTAGCTGACGCATCGCGGCGCGTGTCCACCAACGCGGCCAACTACCTTGGTGTCGCCGACCGGGGCCGCTTGCAGGAAGGTGCCTGGGCCGATTGTGTGGTGCTGAACCGCGACCTCAAACTCACCGATGTATTGATTGAAGGGAAGTCCATTGAACACCCACATGCTGGCTGAGGCGCTGCAAGCGCCTGACACGGTCGCGAACCAGTTGGCCAACGACGCGGCGCACTACGCAGCGTTTGGCGCGCAATTGCGCTTGCAGCCGCCCTCTTCGATGTTGACCATTGCGCGCGGAAGTTCCGACCACGCCGCGCACTTCATGTCGTATCTGATCATGGCGCGATTGGGCCGGTTGGTGACTTCGTTGCCGATGTCGCTGATCACCTTGTACCAGTCGCACCTGCAGTGTGAAGGGCTGCTGTCCATGGCGTTTTCGCAGTCGGGCCAGAGCCCGGACCTGGTGGCGCCGACCGAGTATTTTCGCGCTGGCTCGGCACGTACCGCAGCGTTCGTCAATCTGCCCGACTCACCCTTGGGTCGGGCGGCGCAGTGGGTCTTCCCCTTGCATGCGGGGCCAGAAGAAAGTGTGGCTGCGACCAAGAGTTTCATTGCACAACTGGTGGCCGGAGCGCGGGCTGTTGCCCACTGGCAGGACGATCTGGCTTTGCAGCGGGCACTGGAAGAGTTGCCGCCGGTGCTGCGGCGCGCAGCCACTGCGGACTGGTCGGCGGGCGTTGAACTGCTGCGCGGCGCGGACCGCCTGTTTGTCATTGGCCGGGGTACCGGGCAAGCCATCGCCATGGAGGCGGCGCTGAAGTTTAAGGAAACCTGCGGCATCCAGGCCGAGGCTTTTTCAGGTGCCGAGGTGCAGCACGGCCCGATGGCACTTATCGACAACGGTTATCCGCTGCTGATCTTTGCACCACGGGGCCCGGCCCAGACCGGTCTGCTGGAACTGGCAGATGCCATGCGTGATCGTGGGGCACGCATTCTGCTCGCAGCACCGTCGGGCACGCCCGGTGCCAATCTC
>CAJBVC010000896.1 GCA_903958915.1 uncultured beta proteobacterium | reverse complement strand
TACCGTCACACCGATGGACACGGCGGCGCCTGCCAGTGCCCCCACGCCGCCCAGCGCCATCCCTTCAAGGCCCAGCGTGGTCAGGAGTTGGCGCGGCAGGGTGCCTAACGCCCGCAAGGTGCCAATTTCACGTGTGCGTTCGATGATGGCCATGGCCATGGCATTGGTCACCACAAACACCACGATCACGCCGATGATCAGCCCCATGGCACCAAAAATGCGGTTGTACAGGTCTTTCACCGCCTTGTAGAAGAAGGCCAGGTCGGTCCAGGTCTTGACCTTGAGCTCAGGGTTGGCGGCGGCCACTCGTTGCTGTGCCACCAGGGTCATGTCCATGCGCGCCAGAAACACCCCAAGGCTGGACACCCGCTGGGTGTTGAGCAGCTTTTGCGCGGTGGCGATGTCGGTGTATATGAAGCGCAAGTCCATGTCGGGCACACCGGTGGAAAAGACGCCCTTGACCACCACGTCCAATGCGTTGAGCGCGCCATCGGCGGTGCTGGCCAGCAGCGTCAAGCTGCTGCCGGGCTTGGCTTTCAGGCTTTTGGCCAATCCCTCGCCCAGCATGACCTCCGCGGTTTTGGCGTCGCTACTGAGCACCTCGCCGGCGGTGACCGAGAGGAACGGGCCTTTGACCGCGAATTCGCTGTCGGGATCAATCCCGGTGGCCATCATCACGGTCGACTTGTCGCCATTGCTGATCAGGCCGCTGAACTCCACCCTGGGCAGCACCTGGCGCACGTCGGGGTCGGCCAGCAGGCGGCTGCGCAGCTCCGCGGCGTTGTCCAGGCCGTGTTGCAGCGGCGTGTCTTCATCCTTGTCAAACTGGGCCGGCTTGGCAACGATCAAGTGCCCGGTGCTGCGGGACGCCATTTCCGACAATCCCTGGTAAGTGGACAGGGCAAATCCTCCTGCCAGCAATATGGCAGCCGTGCCCAGCGCCGCGATCGACACGGTGACACCTGAGCGACGGCGGTTGCGCAAGGTGTTTTGCACCGCGAATCTCAGCCACATCCAATTTCCTGATGGGCCGCCCCTAAGGAAATTAGCCCCCTTGGGGGGCAGCGCAGTATGCGCAGCGACAAGCGTGGGGGTCATATTCATAAAAATCTCCCATCCAACAGTGCCAGCACACGGTCACAGCGGCTTGTGAGGCGGCTGTCGTGGGTGGCGATGACAAAGGCCGCACCTTCAGCGTGGCCGCGTTCACGCATCAGGTCCAGCACCTGGTCTGCGGTGTGCGAATCCAGGCTGGCGGTGGGCTCGTCGGCGATCACCAGCCGCGGGCGCTTGATCAGCGCGCGGGCAATGGCCACGCGCTGGCGCTGTCCACCCGAGAGGGCGTCCGGTCGATGCTGCGCATGGTCCTGCAGGCCGACGGCCTCGAGTTGGGCTGCAACACGCTCTTTTCGTTCCGTGGCGGCGACACCGGCCAGAAACAGCGGGTAGTCCACGTTTTCCGCAACCGTCATGACCGGCACCAGATTGAAACTCTGAAATACAAAACCCAGGGCATCGCGCCGCAGCAGCGTGCGCTGTACCTCGTTTAGACCATTGACGCTGTTACCGTCCAGTACGATGTCACCCGCGTCTGGTGTGTCGATCAGACCGCACAGGTTGAGGATGGTGCTTTTGCCGCTGCCCGAAGGCCCGGTGAGTGCCAGAAGTTCGCCCCGCTGCACCGACAGGTCGATGCCCTGCAGCGCGGGAATCACGTGGGCTCCCAGGTGGTATGTTTTGTATACGCCGTGCAATTCCACGACCGAGGAAGGCGTACTCATGATGCCAGTGCGCCCAGCTGAGCGCGCGCAGCCTGCTGCTGCGGCGCATTGGCGCTGATGACTTCATTGAGGTACTTGCGAGCCTCATCCGTGCGCTTGTCCTTGGCGGCAACCTGGGCCGCTTTCATCCAGACATCACCACGAAAACTTAAAGGTGCTTGCGCCAGCAAAGGGCTAGCCAGTATTTCGCCCAACAGTTTGTTTCCGCGGGCTGCACGGTTCATGAAGCCCGGCACTGCCAGGAAGGTGTTGGCGGCTACGAAACGCACTTCCAGTGCGCTGGGTACATCGTGCTGTAGCGCAGCGTTGTGGGCGGGCGTGAGCAATGCCAACGCCTTGTCGAGCAGCGCCATTCCATCCTCGGCGTAACCCATCTTCTTCCAGGGCAGCATCGTGGTGGTGGCCTTCATCGCGGTCGTTGCACCTGCATAGGCCATCAGGACGGGGTTGGCGGGCTCCTGTTTGAGTAGCGCGGCGAAACTATCCGCCGACAGCTCAACGGCACTTTCGTTGCCGGTGGTTGCTTGCAGAAACTGGGCAAAAGCCGGCTGGAATTGGGCCTCGGGTATGGCCCAGGCTGTGGCTTGGGTCAACGCCAGTGCAACGACCAAGGCAGTGTGGCGGATTGGGGTGGAAGTGAACTTGAACATGCTGTGCTCCTGTGAAACGGTGGGGTTGCGGATGGAGTGAACTGTAGGTTTGGCGGTGTTACTGCGCACCAGACTTGCGACAAAACAGCGGGAGCCGACGCGAACTGCGCCAGGAGGGGAGTGAAATGCAGCCAAACCCGGCGAATACCAGGCCAAGACAGGCCTTGAAATTGCAGTCCAGTGGTGTCACTATCGCTTCCATGACCCTCGTTACCCGACCCCCGGCGCTGGCCGGGACCTTCATGCAGGCCGACCCCGTTGCATTGGCTCGCGAAGTGGACCACTACCTGCAACCCACGTCCTTTGCCCCGCCTGGCCCCTGCCCCAAGGTGTTGATTGCACCGCATGCCGGCCACATCTATTCGGGACGCACGGCGGGCCGTGCCTACGCTCTGTTGGCACCCTTTGGAGAGAAGGTGGGTGGTCCGATACGGCGTGTGGTGCTGCTTGGGCCTGCACACCGGGTGTATGTCAAGGGCGTGGCCTTGCCTGGTGCCGATGCGTTTGCTACGCCGCTAGGGAGCGTGCCTGTGGATACCCTGGGCGCACTGGCCATCTCCGACCTGCCGTTTGTCGTGACCCGTGCGGATGTGCACGCCCCCGAGCACAGCCTGGAGGTGCATGTGCCGTTCCTGCAGCGAGTCCTGGGGAAGTTCGAGCTGCTGCCTCTGGTGGTGGGCGATGTAGCGCCGGCACTGGTGGCCGAGTTGATCGACCGGTTGTGGGGTGGCCCTGAGGTACTGCTGGTCATCAGCACCGACCTCTCGCACTTCCATACCTACGCACAGGCCAGTGGCATTGATGCAGGCAGCTGTGCCCAGGTCATGGCGCTGGATGCCTCGATCACGCACGACCAGGCTTGTGGTGCTACACCCCTGAACGCCATGCTGCAAGTGGCGCAGCGCAAAGGTCTGCACATTGTCGAATTGGAGCGTTGCAATTCGGGCGATACTGGTGCCAATACGCCGCAGGGGCGCGAGCGGGTGGTGGGCTACGCCAGTTTTGCGCTGTACGAGGATGTGCAGACACGGCCCGCCGATTCGGCTCCCGCGCTGCCTCAAGTGCTGTCGACAGAGCAGGGTGCACGCGCCGTGCAACTGGCACGTGCAGCTTTGCATGCAGCAGTGGGCGCACCAGCTGTCACCACGCCTGGCGACGAAGATCTGCAACTTCCGGGCGCGAGTTTTGTTACGCTGACCCAACATGGACAGCTGCGTGGTTGCATCGGAAGCCTGCAGGCCTACCGGTCACTGGCGCAGGACCTGGCAGCCAATGCCACCGCTGCGGCGTTGAAGGATCCGCGCTTTACACCAGTGCGGGCGGACGAAGCTGCAGGTTTGGGCGTGGAGGTGTCGGTGCTGACCCCGTCGCATCC
>CAJBVC010000895.1 GCA_903958915.1 uncultured beta proteobacterium | reverse complement strand
GCCCGCGTGCGGGGGATATGTGCGGGGGCTCGGAGTCCACCCCGATGTGGTTCAGTATCTTCTTGATCTGCGTGCCCTCGGTGACAAAGGCGATCAGGCGCATCTGCCCACCGCAATTTGGACACAGCAGCGGGAACACTTCGTAGATTCTGGCAATCAACACTGCCCACAGATAGTGCGCTGGGCGTTTGGGCGGCACCGGCTGTTCAGGCTCGGCCCGGGTTGGGACAGCGTGGCCTTGCGGCACAACCCCAAAGGAACCCTCCCCCGTGCTGGTCGGCGCACCCAGCGCCGTGGCGGTTTGCGCCGGTGTCGCCAGAGCCGTGACAGCAGCTCTGAGCGGAGAGTTCGGTGCCAGCACACCAAAATAGCGGTGCCGGTGGGTGCGCGGTGGCGGCACCAGGGCGGCAATACGGTCGATGAGCTCCAGCGGCGTGAGGTGCAGCTCGTCAACCTTGGCACCGCGCTTGTCACCGGTGGGCTCGCTGCGCTGCTTGGCGCAGCGGTACACCAAATCGATTCCCTCTTTACGCAGCCGGTCCATGGCAAAGGGCGGACGGGCGCAATACCGCAGCAGCCGCTCCAGGGCGGCACGATCACGCATTGACAAATTCCGAGGCCAAAGCAATACTGCCCGTTTAAAGGGGGGACGCCATGCAGCAGCAAGACTCGTCAAATGTGGGCCGCTTTTTGCTTCGGTTGAGGCGACTTGCGGCAAGCCCTGTTGCCGCAAGCGTCCTGGGCGCATCTGCGCTAGCGGCCTGTGGTGGAGGGGGCACAGAAATTCCAGCCCCAGCTCCAGCCCCAGCTCCAGCTCCAGCCCCAGCCCCAGCCCCCGTGCCACCAACCGGGGTCACCACGTCAGTGGTCGTCCCCCAAACGGTTGGAAGTGCTTCATTTTCTTCATCATCCCAACTGCGGGTGAGTTGGACGCCTGCCGCGGCAGGCACTGTCGTTCAGTACCTGGTCAGTGCTGCCGATGCCTATGGCGGTCTGCCCGTCAGCGTCACTGCCGCGGCCAATGCAGGCACTGTCACGCTCACCGGACTGAAGGCGGCAACGGCTTACAGCGTCGTGGTGAGCGCCTGCAGCAACACCCTGTGTTCGCAACCCTCAGCGGCGGCCGCTGTGACAGCAAGCACCTCGACCGAATATTGGCAGCTACAGGGTAGTGGAAACACCACCGCCGGCCTGACTCGCATCGTCAGCGACGGCAACGCCCGTATCAGCGCCACCCGTTTTGGCCCAGAGGCGGGCGGCGTCACGGCCAACCGCATTCAGCTCTATTACGGGCCAAGCTTGGTGTCAGGTCGGCAGGCGCTTTCGACAGCGCTCACCGCCAACGCCACCAGCGCAGCGATGTCCTCGAGCTACCTGAGCTTTGTGAGCAGCGGAGCAAGCACCGGGCTTTTGACGCCGACCCCGGCCGCAACGCTGGTTGAAACCGTGGCAACCGGACAGGGTGTTCCCTTGTCAGCGGCCATGGGTGGCAAGGTGAGGGTGTTTTTTGAGGCACAAGGCGCAGACCGCAAGACCCGCATCTTGAGTATCGACAGTGTCGACGGTTATACCGGCCAGGACTTCAACAGCAACAGCACCTTGACCACCTGCTCAACCACAGCTGACTTTTCTGCTGGTGGCGGCTGTGCATTCTCAGTGGCCGTGGGCGTTGAAGGCGACACCGTCGCTGGCAACGCCAAGATCCTGAACGCCCGCCAGAACAAGGTCGGCTACCCGACCCAGACCGACTGGCGCTGGGACGGTGCGCCAGGCACTTTCATGGTGTTCACCAGCGGCAGCGTTACGGGCTGCAGCACTGCGAACCGGACCCACGGCTATGCCGTCTGGAATGGCAGCACCTGGGTCGTGCAATACGACACAGCGGGTTGCCCCAAACTGTTCACCAACGTGCAGGCGGCGTTTCCGATGCACATAGGCGGCGTGCGCTACAAGCTCTATTACGGCGACACCGCCAACACCACCGGACAGTTGGCCAGTTCCTTGCCTTTCCTCGGCCCCAAGAGGCTCCTCTATGCCGACGGCGCCAAATCAGGCCTGTCGGACCGTGTCGATTTCGAGGACTGGGAAAGCCAGTCTGCTGCCCGCGACGTTGCATTTCTGTGGCCCAACGGTGATCTGCTGGACGCAACGGCAGAAGGCTATATCGACGACTTCCACTTCTTGGCGCCGACCGGAAGCCTGGATCTGCAGGTCATGTACCTGGCCATTACCAACGGCACAGCAGTGCCGCTGGGTGCAGCGGCGGTGCTGCTCAACCCGTAAGGTCGCGCTGCAAGTGTGAATGTTCACGCAGGTTTTGCCGCCGGGCTTCTCCCGAATCGCCATCAATTCCTGTGAGTTTTCAGGGCAAAATCGCTTTGACCTTGACAGGCGTCCATCTCGCATCCAACACAGCTTGCCCTGAGCCCGCACACTTCGCTACCAAACGTTTGCCTGCCACCTCCACTTTATGCCGCGATGTGTCGTGCTGCATCTCCTGGCCAGCCTCAAAGTGGTGTTCGCTTGAACGTTTGACACGCGTTCGCAAATCGGCATCGCGGATGCGGCGTGTGAGCGTGTGCAACCCTTGATTTCGCACCGACCTGAGCAATGAAATGCCTGCATAAGGTCAGGTCCGTCCATTAAAATATTTTCTCCATGCATTATCTTGAACACTGTTTTTGCTTCAGAAAAAGGGATTTAGCACGCACTATTTCTAAAGCTATCGATCAAAAATTGGCATGTGTTGCACAGAGTAAACGGATAAGCCATCCAACCGCACGAGCCGCAGTATCTCACCCTGTAACTGGCTTGGAGCCCCGTGCAAACCCGAGACTTCTTGCCCGCGTGGCAGGTTCACCATGAAAAAACACCATCCATAAGGGTGATGTTTGGTGGGAGGACTGTGCTGGGCGCAGGCTTGCCCCGCAGCGATTCAAAGTCGCCGGTTTTGTCGCTCACCAAGCTGTGCGCTGATCGACCTCGTAATCCGGTGCCGGTTGCGCTGCCAGATCCCAGTCCGGCTCAAACTGCACCCCGTGATCGATCTGCGCATCATCACAGTCCTCCCATAGCGGTGGCCCGCGTGCGGGGGATATGTGCGGGGGCTCGGAGTCCACCCCGATGTGGTTCAGTATCTTCTTGATCTGCGTGCCCTCGGTGACAAAGGCGATCAGGCGCATCTGCCCACCGCAATTTGGACACAGCAGCGGGAACACTT
>CAJBVC010000894.1 GCA_903958915.1 uncultured beta proteobacterium | reverse complement strand
GGGATCACCAGTACGCTCCAACCCAAAAACTAAGTCCCGTTCAGTAAAGGCCCTTGTGGCCAGACATCGCACCGCCATTGCATCTGGGCCACCAACGACGCATGACCTGTGCATAGTTGCGACATGTGCATAGGGGGCGCTATGCAGAGCTCTCCATAGCGCCCCCCTGCCGAAGTAAATCCGACTCCGAAGCCGTTAGTGATTTTGCCAGCCCCAGTTGTGGTTGAAGAGCTACTGGTCGTTGACTCGGTTGCCACTGATGCCCATCCGACCCCAAAAACTGCTGTCCGCCATTGTTCGGCGCTGCATCACTTCGATTCACGCCCTGCTGTGTATCATTGCAATCGGTTCACCCAATCACCCCTTTAGGAGATGCGCATCATGTCACTGATGGACTTCATCAAGAAACAGTTCATAGACATCATTCAGTGGACTGAAAGCGGCGACGGCACCCTGGCCTGGCGCTTTCCCATGGCCGAAATGGAAATCCAGAATGGCGCCTCGCTGACGGTGCGCGATTCGCAGATGGCGATTTTTGTCAACGAGGGCAAGGTGGCCGACGTGTTTGGCCCGGGCACCTACAAGCTCACCACGCAGACCCTGCCGGTGCTCACCTATTTGCAGAACTGGGACAAGCTGTTTGAGTCACCGTTCAAGAGTGACGTCTACTTCTTCAGCACGCGCCAGCAGATCGACCAGAAGTGGGGCACGCCCCAGCCCATCACCATCCGCGACAAGGACTTTGGTGCCGTGCGCGTGCGGGCTTTTGGCAATTACGCCTACCGCATCACCGACCCCAAGCTGTTCCACACCGAGATCTCGGGCACCCGCGACAGCTATGCGGCCTCTGAAATAGATGGCCAGTTGCGCGGCATGGTGCTGCAAAGCATCAGCGATGCGGTGGCCAGCAGCGGCATTCCGTTTCTCGACCTTGCAGCCAACCAGATGGAGTTTGCCAAGGCCCTGCGCGAGCAACTCGACCCCGAGATGACCAAGCTCGGGTTAAAGATCGAAGGCATGACGGTGCAAAGCGTGTCACTGCCGGAAGAGCTGCAGAAGATTCTGGACCAGAAGATTGGCATGGGCATGGTAGGCAACGACATGGCCAAATTCATGCAATACCAGACGGCGCAGGCTATCCCCAAGTTTGCCGAAGGGGCTGGGGGCGGCGGTGGTATTGCGGGAGACGCTATGGGTTTGGGAGCGGGCGTGGCGCTGGGCCAGGTGCTGGCGCAAAACCTGCAGGCTGGTTTGCAGGCCCCTGCCGCAGCGGCAGCAGCAGCTCCCGCAGTCGCGGCACTGAAACCCGAAGACATCATGGCCACGCTGGAGAAGCTGGCCGATCTGAAGGGCAAAGGCATTTTGACGGCCGAAGAGTTTGATTCCAAGAAAGCGGAGCTGTTGAAAAAACTGGTCTAGCCGGGCATGAGGGCGGGACGGCAGGGGGTTATGCTCCGTGTCCCCCGCCCGCTCGCGGGCTCCTCCTTTACCTACGCATAACCCCCTACCATCCCGCCCTCCGTGGCTAACGAGTCCACCACTTCTCAACGAGCGTACCGTGCGCCTTGTCCGGGGTGCGGTGCGCCGGTGGAGTTTCGATCGGCGCAGTCCACGCATGCGGTGTGCGGCTTTTGCCAGAGCACGGTGGCACGGTCGGGCGAGGTGCTGTCGCGCATCGGCAAGATGGCCGAGCTGTTTGAGGACCACAGCCCACTGCAGTTGTTCACCTCGGGGCAGTTCAACAAGCGCAATTTCACCCTGATCGGGCGTCTCCAGTACAAGAGCGATGCGGGCAGCTGGGCCGAGTGGAACGCGTGGTTTGACGATGGGCAGTCGGGCTGGCTGGCGGAGGACAACGGCGCCTATGTGATGAGCTTTCCCATGGAAGGGCAGCCAGCCATTCCGGGAGTCGAGCAGTTGGCCATCGGGGCTTCCGTCCAGATCGGGGGGCAGCCGTTTTCACTGGTCAGCAAGCAGCAGGCCATGCTCATCAGTGCGCAGGGCGAGTTGCCGAAACTCCCGCCACTGGGCCAACCGTTTCTGGTGATGGAGTTGCGGGGCGCGGACAAGGTCATCAGTATGGACATGGGTGGTGACCAGCCCGTCTACACGCAGGGCAGTTCGGTGCTGCTCGACGACCTGAACCTCAAGGGGTTAAAGGCGGAGTCGGTCAAGGACGAAAAGGCGCGCCAGTTCAACTGCCCGCATTGTGGGGCACCGGTGACGGTGGCACTGCTGACCAGCAAGAGTGTCTCGTGTGGCAGTTGCAACAGTGTCATCGACCTGAGTCAGGGCATTGGCGGTGAATTGAAGTCGGCCATTCAGGACGAGCCCATCAACCCGCTGATAGCACTGGGCACTGTGGGTAGGCTGCAAGGGGTGGATTGGCAGGTGGTGGGGTTCCAGCACCGCATGGGCGTGGAGCCAGGCGATGACGAGCACTTTGGCTGGAGCGAATACCTGCTCTACAACCAGAAGCGCGGGTTTGCCTTTCTGGTGGATTCCGAAGAAGGCTGGAGTATGGTGCGGCCCACCACCGGGGCTCCCACAATGGCCCGGTCCGACGCCAAGAGCGCAAAGTATCTTGGCACCGAGTACAAGCTGAAGTACAGCTACACCGCTGAGACCAATTATGTGTGCGGCGAGTTCTATTGGCTTGTGGAGCGCGGTCAGACCACGCAAAATCGCGATTTCGCAGCCGGCAAACGCCTTTTGTCACTGGAACAGACCGGGTCTGAGCTGGTGTGGTCCAGCGGTGATCAGGTCGCCAGCGATCTGGTCGCCAAGGCGTTCGGACTGGATGACAAGAAGGACCTGCTGAAGCGCGGTGATGCGGCGCCTTTTAGTGCTGCGCCCAGCGTGGGGATTGGAACCATCATCGTGGTGCTGATTCTGTTAGTGCTGCTGTCAAGCATGCTCGCGCGCTGTTCGAGCTGCGACCCCAAGGTAGAGAACTGCTCCACGTCGCGCAGTTCAGGTGGGTCGTTTGGTGGATTTTCAGGAGGCGGTGGTCACAAATGATGCAGTTTCAACGTAAAGGAGATTCCCATGGGATTTGAATTGATACGCCCTGGCGCCGTGCTCGGCTCGCTGGTATTTGCGCTGATGGGGGTGGTAGTGTTCTGGCTGTGTTTTGTCATCATCGACAAGATCACGCCCTACGACTTGTGGAGCGAAATCGTCGAGAAACAGAACGTGGCGCTGGCGCTGGTGGTGGCAGCCATGAGTTTGGGCATTTGCATCATCGTTGCCGCAGCAATTCATTAGGCCCCCACGCTTGTCGCTTTGCGTACTGCCCGCCCCGAGGGGGTGCAATTCGCCTAGGGGCGGCCCGGCGGCGAATTCAGTCTCCTCGACGAAGTGCGTGTGTCAAATTTGAATACTGTTCCCGCGCAGCGGACCACCGGGCCACTTGAGGTGACGCTGCTAGCCAGCGTTTTTGTGGTGGCAGCCTGCGGGCTGGTCTATGAGTTGACGGCGGGTGCCCTGGCTTCGTACCTGCTGGGCGACTCGGTCCTGCAGTTCTCTACCGTCATCGGCGCCTACCTCTTCTCCATGGGCATCGGTTCCTGGCTGTCGCGCTACTTTGAGCGGCAATTGCCGGCGCACTTCCTGCGTATCGAGTTGTTGGTGGCGCTCGCCGGTGGCGCCATGCCCGCGTTGCTGTTTCTGGCCAACGCCTACACCCCCGGGGCATTTCGATTTTTGCTGTACGGCATGGTCGGTTTGGTCGGCATCCTGGTGGGGCTGGAAATTCCGCTGGTCATGCGCATTCTCAAGCGCGACGTGGCGCTGAAAGAACTGGTGTCGCAGGTGCTGACGTTTGACTACCTCGGCGCGCTGGCGGTGTCGGTGGCATTTCCGCTGCTGCTCGTTCCCCAGTTGGGGCTGATTCGCACCGGTCTGCTGTTTGGCCTGCTCAATGCCGCGGTGGCAGTGTGGGCGCTGTGGGTGTTTCGCCACGAACTGCGCAGACTGACGGCGCATGTCCTGGCGTGTGCTTTCACGCTGGGCGTACTGCTCGCAGGGTTTGCGCTTGCCGACCACATCACCAGTCTGAGCGAAGACAAGCTCTACCACGACCCGGTGGTGCTGGCGGCCACTTCGCCCTACCAGCGCATCGTCGTCACCAACGGGCGCACCGGGCATCGTTTGTTTCTGAACGGCAACCTGCAGTTTGCACAGCGCGATGAGTACCGCTACCACGAAGCACTGGTGCACCCCGCCATGGCTGCGCAGGGCGCTCCCAAAAAAGTAGC
>CAJBVC010000893.1 GCA_903958915.1 uncultured beta proteobacterium | reverse complement strand
GGGCGTTCCAGCTTGACAGGCTCGCGGTGCCAAGCACATCGCAGAGTTTTCTGACACCCAGCGCAGAGTCAAATTGCCAATCGGGTCGGGCAGTCAGGTACACGCTGCTGCCCATGCGCAGGCGCTTGAGGCGTTCTTCAAAGCCTTGGGTTGCGTTGGCACTGTAGGCCAGTTCGCTAGGGGCCACACGCGCCACCCAGTCGCCAACTTCGTCTGGCGCACACTCGGCCAGATGCACAATGCCCGCCATCACGCTGAGCCATGCCAGTCCACACCGGTTGCGCGGTCCCTGGTGCACTGCCATCAGAATGGACTCCGACTTCTCGCCCAGCAGTTCGGAGTCAGTCAGGGTACCGGGCGTGACCACGCGAACCACCTTGCGCTCCACCGGCCCCTTGCTGGCACCGACTTCTCCTACCTGTTCGCAAATGGCGACCGACTCGCCGTGACGGATCAGTTTGGCCAGGTAGCCTTCCATCGCATGAAACGGCACACCCGCCATCGCAATCGGCTGCCCGGCCGACTGGCCGCGGGTGGTAAGCGTGATGTCCAGAATCGCCGCCGCCTTCTCGGCATCGGCATAGAACATCTCGTAGAAATCTCCCATTCTGTAAAACAGCAATGTGTCCGGATGCTCGCTTTTGAGGGCGAGGTACTGCTGCATCATGGGGGTGTGCTCAGACATTCCTAGCATTCCACAATATTGACCGCCAGTCCGCCGCGCGCGGTTTCCTTGTATTTGGTCTTCATGTCGGCACCGGTCTCACGCATGGTCTTGATGACCTTGTCCAGGCTCACAAAATGGGAGCCATCACCGCGCAAGGCCATGCGAGCAGCGTTGATGGCTTTCACGGCAGCGATGGCGTTGCGCTCAATGCACGGAATCTGCACCAGGCCGCCCACCGGGTCGCACGTCAGGCCCAGGTGGTGCTCCATGCCTATCTCGGCGGCGTTTTCCACCTGCTCTGGCGTGCCGCCCATCACAGCGCACAGCGCACCTGCGGCCATGGAGCAGGCCACTCCAACTTCGCCCTGGCAACCCACCTCAGCTCCACTGATGGAAGCGTTCTCCTTGTAGAGAATGCCGATCGCCGCAGCGGTGAGCAGGAAGTCCATCACCCCAGTGTCATTCGAGCCATACACAAATCGGCTGTAGTAGTGCAAGACAGCAGGAACAATGCCAGCGGCGCCGTTGGTCGGAGCGGTCACTACGCGACCGCCTGCGGCGTTTTCTTCGTTGACGGCCAGCGCATAGAGGTTGACCCAATCCATCACCTGAAGCGGGTCACGCAACGCGGCTTCGGGGTTGGACGTGAGCGCCTGGTGCAGGGCTTTGGCACGCCTTTTCACTTTGAACGGCCCTGGCAAAACCCCTTCGGCCTGGCAGCCGCGCCGCACACAGTCTTGCATCACTTGCCAGATGTGCAGCAGGCCGGCATCCATATCAGCGTCAGAACGCCAGTGTTGTTCGTTGCGACGCATGATTTGCGCTATCGTCATGCCTTCACGCTTGGCAATGTGCAGCAACGCATCGCCGCTGGTAAACGCCATCGGCAACACCGTCGCGTCCGGTGCAATCACCTTTTGGCGGGTGCCGTCCGCTGCCACTTCGTCACTGACAATGAAACCGCCACCGACTGAGTAGTAGACCCGGTTTGCCAGCTCGTGCCCTTGCGCGTCGAAGGCGACAAAGCGCATGCCATTGGCGTGAAAGGGCAGTGGGTGCGAGGCCATGAAGAGCAGGTCGTCGCGTTCATCAAACGCGATGCGGTGCTGCCCGAGCAGATAAAGGCATTTCTCTGAACGAATGGCCGACAGTATTGCAGCAATCCGCTCAATGTCTACGGTATCGGGCTCATGCCCACACAACCCGAGGAGCACTGCCGTATCGCTGGCGTGGCCCTTGCCAGTAGCACCCAGCGAACCGTGCAGCCAGCAACGCACCGCAACGACTTGCGGCAACAGGTTGGCGTGTTGCAGGCGGTGTGCGAACTGGCGCGCGGCCCGCATCGGCCCCACCGTATGCGAGCTGCTGGGACCTATCCCAATTTTGAAGAGATCAAAAACCGAGACAGCCATGCGTCAGCACCCGTCTCAGGCGTAGTCCTTGACTGGGACGCAGGAGCAGAACAGGTTGCGGTCGCCGTACACATTGTCCACGCGACCCACAGGAGGCCAGTACTTCACCTGCTTCAACGTGGCCAGGGGGAAGGCCCCTGTTTCCCGTGGGTAGGGACGGTCCCAATCGGCGCCGAGCAAGCTTGCCGCCGTGTGCGGCGCGTGCTTGAGCGGGTTGTTGTCCTGTGGCCACTCGCCACGTTCAATCTTGTGCACCTCACCACGGATGGCGATCATGGCGTTGATAAAACGGTCCAGCTCGGCCAGAGTTTCGCTCTCGGTCGGCTCCACCATCAGTGTGTTGGGAACCGGGAATGACAGCGTCGGGGCATGGAAACCGTAGTCCATCAACCGCTTGGCGACATCCTCGGCCATCACGCCGCTGGTTTCTTTCAGGCCGCGCAGGTCCAGGATGCACTCGTGGGCGACGTTGCCGTTGGCGCTGGCGTACAGCGTGGGATAGTGGTCCTTGAGCCGCGCGCTGATGTAGTTG
>CAJBVC010000892.1 GCA_903958915.1 uncultured beta proteobacterium | reverse complement strand
TGTTAGCAGATGTTTCCACCAGGCGTGGACCGGCAATACATGGGCAAACCTTGCGATATATCAAGTCGCCAACCGAAAAGCTGAATGTCGGGAGCGCCCGCTTCCAGCCCAATCCAGTCTTCAGCTGGGGGCGAAGGTGTGCAGAAAACTGATTGAACAAGCTCCGCCTAGTCCATGATTCCTATGGGTCATAGCAGGCGCATCTAAAACGCTCTTATCCGTACTTTATCCGTACTGACGTAAAAAAGCACCGAGCGTTTCCACTAAGTGCTTGATTTCATTACCAAATTTGGTAGGCGCAATTGGACTCGAACCAACGACCCCCACCATGTCAAGGTGGTGCTCTAACCAGCTGAGCTATGCGCCTGTGCTCTCTCGAGGGAGCGAAGTATAGCAGCAATCTGCTGGCAAAATTTATGACACAACTCAGCGTAATTGTCTGGGTCATAATTGACGTTTACGTAAACGTAAAGTCATCGGATTTAACAACAGGAGTTCGTCATGGAAATAGCAGGCAAGGTATTTATCGTCACCGGCGGCGCATCTGGGCTAGGGGAAGGGACTGCGCGAGCACTAGCAGAAAAAGGCGCTCAGGTTGTAATTGCCGATATGCAAATTGAAAAAGGCGAAACAGTTGCAAAAGAGATTGGCGGCGCGTTTGTAAAGTGTGATGTCAGTCAGGAGGCCGATGGCCAGGCTGTAGTTTCCAAGGCTTTGACTTTGGGAAAACTCATGGGGCTGGTGAACTGCGCTGGCATTGCACCAGCAGAAAAGACCATTGGCAAGACTGGAGCCCACACCCTGGCAACTTTTACCAAGTGCATTACGGTCAACTTGGTGGGCAGTTTCAACATGATTCGGCTTGCAGCAGAGGCCATGGCAAAGAATGACCCCGAATCCACTGGCGAACGCGGTGTATTGATCTCGACGGCATCTGTTGCCGCATACGACGGACAAATGGGGCAAGCCGCCTACAGCGCTTCGAAAGGCGGCATTGTCGGTATGACTCTGCCCATCGCGCGCGACCTGGCGCGCAACGGCATTCGCAACATGACGATCGCGCCAGGGATCTTTGGCACGCCCATGATGTTTGGCATGCCCAAGGAAGTGCAGGATTCGTTGGCGGCCGCGGTCCCGTTCCCCTCTCGTTTGGGGACACCGCAGGACTACGCCAAACTGGCGTTGCACATCTTTGAGAACGACATGCTCAATGGTGAGGTGATCCGGCTCGACGGCGCGATTCGCCTGGCACCGCGGTAAAGAATGCCCGACAGAATGCTACTTTTTTTATAGCTTTCTGCGCAATCTCCACCTGCCTAAACGGACGATTTAGACACCAAAGCCATCATCGGCGGCGATCACCGCTCCGTTGATGAAGTGGCTTTGATCCGAACACAGGGTCACCAGCAACGCATCAAGATCCTTGGGATGACCGATGCGTTTGCGCGGCAGCATTTGCACAAGTTTTTGACCAGCCTCGGTTTGCCAATGGTGGTGGTTGATTTCGGTGTCGATGTAACCCGGACACAAGGCGTTAACGTTGATACCAAATTTCCCCCACTCCAACGCCATCGCTTTGGTCATTTGAATAACGGCCGACTTGCTCATGCAATACACGCCGATCTGTGGAAGCACCCGTAGCCCGGCCATCGAGGCAACATTCACAATGCGCCCGCCAGTGTAGTTACCGGGTGCTGAACCCTTGGCGCGCGCCAGCATGCGCTTGCCGACCTCCTGCGCCACGAAAAAAGCGCCTTTGACATTGGTGTCGAACATGAAGTCGTAGTCCTTGGGCGAGACGTCCTGCAACCGCTGCGTCGTACTCACTCCCGAGTTGTTCACCAGAATATCGATGGAGCCCACTTCTGTCTCGGCATGGGCTACCGCAGACTTGATCGAATCGTGGTCAGTCACGTCTAGTTCGATCACGTGCGCGTCCCCGCCCTCGCCGTCAATCATGGCCCGCAGTTCCTTCAGCTTTTCAACCCGGCGGCTGGCCAGCACCACCGCAGCGCCTGCGCCAGCCAACGTGCGCGCAAATTGGGCGCCCAAGCCGCTGGACGCGCCCGTAATAAAGGCAACCCGCCCAGAAAGATCGATGGTGTATGCCATTTAGAGAGTCCTCACTTTAAAAAATTCCTGAAGCTCGCTGCCAAAGCGCAGCGAATAAAATCATGCCTGGATCAGTCCACCATTATCAAGCGAGACGCACCATGACCAACGAAGAAATTCTGGCCCAATTTGGCCCACGTGAATCGATGGAGTACGACGTTGTGGTCGTTGGAGGTGGCCCTGCAGGTTTGTCTACCGCCATTCGCATCAAACAGCTCGCCGCCGCCACTGGCAAGGATGTCTCCGTCGTTGTTTTGGAAAAAGGCTCTGAGCCCGGCGCGCACATCCTGTCAGGGGCGGTCATCGACCCGCGCGCCATGAATGAACTCATTCCCGACTGGAAAAAACGCGGCGCACCGTTGAACCAGCCGGTGACCGATGAGGCAATGAGTTTCCTCAGCGAAACATCGGCATTTCGCACACCCAATTTCCTGTTGCCGGAGTGTTCGCAAAATCATGGCAACTATGTGGTGCGTCTTGGCAATGTTGTCAAATGGTTGGCTGAGCAGGCCGAGGCGCTGGGCGTGGAGATTTTCCCTGGCTTTGCCGCGGCTGAAGTGCTGTTCACGGAGTCTGGCGCTGTCAAAGGCGTGGCCACCGGCAATATGGGTGTAGGCAAGAACGGCGAGCCCGGTGAGAACTTCCAGATCGGTATGGAATTGCTGGGCAAGTACACGGTTTTCGCGGAGGGCGCGCGCGGCCATTTGGGAAAGCAACTCATTGCAAAGTTCAACCTTGATGAGGGCAAGGATCCACAGACCTATGGGATCGGTATCAAGGAAGTCTGGGAAATTGACCCAGCGCGTCACCAGCCCGGCTTTGTCATGCACACCGCTGGCTGGCCGATGGAGAACGACACGTATGGTGGCTCGTTTATGTACCACCTGGAAGACAACAAGATCGCCATGGGCTTCATCACGGGCCTGGGGTACAGCAACCCCTACCTGAGCCCATTTGAAGAGTTCCAACGCTGGAAAACCCACCCGAATATCCGCTGGTATCTGGAGGGTGAAGATCAAGGCCTCAAACCTGCAAAACGTCTCGCCTATGGCGCGCGGGCCATCACCGCAGGCGGCCTATTGTCCCTGCCCCAGACCATCTTTGCCGGTGGCGCTCTGGTAGGCTGCGATGCCGGGTTCTTGAATGTCAGCCGTATCAAGGGAGTGCATGCCGCCATGAAGTCCGGCATGCTTGCTGCAGAAGCCGCATTTGAGGCCATTGCTGCCGGGCGACAGCACGATGAACTCACTGCGTACCCGGAAGCCTTCGAGGCAAGTTGGCTGCACACCGAACTCAACAAGTCGCGCAACTTCAAGGCCTGGTTCAAGTGGGGCCTGAGCGTCGCCACGCTGGCCAACGGATTTGAGCAGTTCGCACTCAGAGGCAATTTCCCCTGGACATTGCGCCGCGACAAGCCGGACCACGCCTATATCAAACCAGCGTCCGATTGCAAACCCATCGTGTATCCGAAACCTGACGGCAAGCTCACCTTCGATCGCCTCTCGAGCGTCTTCATCAGCAGCGCCAACCACGAAGAGAACCAGCCGGCCCACCTCACACTGAAGGATGCTGCGGTTCCAGTGCAGATCAACCTGGCGAAGTACGCCGGACTGGAGGAGCGCTACTGCCCTGCCGGCGTCTACGAGTTTGTGAAGAACGAAGACAACACCGATCGATTGCAAATCAACGCCGCCAATTGCGTGCACTGCAAGACCTGTGATATCAAGGACCCCACACAAAACATCGTCTGGATAACCCCGGAGGGCGGCGGCGGGCCGAATTACACCGGGATGTA
>CAJBVC010000891.1 GCA_903958915.1 uncultured beta proteobacterium | reverse complement strand
TTTCGCAATGCAGTTTTTTGAAGACCTTTCGCCTAGTGCGCTTACAGCCGGATTTGTGGCTGTTCTGGTGGGCTTCACTAGTTCAGTGGCGATCGTTTTTCAGGCGGCGCTGGCGTTTGGTGCGACGCCGGAGCAGATCACCTCGTGGATGTGGGCTTTGGGTTGGGGTATGGGGCTGTGCACCGCCGTGCCATCGCTGCTGCTGCGCAAGCCGGTGATGGTGGCGTGGAGCACGCCGGGGGCTGCGGTGCTGGCTACCGCGGGGCTGGCGGGTGGTTTCTCAATGGCCGAAGCAGTGGGCGCTTTCATGCTGTGCGCGGCTCTGATCACGCTGTGCGGCGCAACCGGTTGGTTTGAGCGCGTCATGAACCATTTGCCAATGGCTATCGCCTCGGGGTTGCTGGCCGGCGTGCTGGCGCGCTTCGGGCTGCAGGCCTTTACCGCCGCGCAGAGCAATTTGCCGCTGGTGCTGGTGATGCTGGGCACCTACCTGCTGGGTAGGCGCTTTGCCGCCCGCTATGCGGTACCGTTGACTTTGCTCGTTGCTACTATTTTCGTAGCTGCCACCGCAGGATTTACGGGCGCCGCGGTGCAATTTGGCTTTGCATTGCCGGTGTTTACCACCCCCCGGTTTACGTGGGCTGCTGCTGTCAGCCTGGCGCTGCCACTGTTTGTGGTGACCATGGCATCACAAAACCTGCCCGGCGTGGCCACCATTCAGGCATCCGGTTTTGGCGACCGGCGCGCAGAGGGTGGCGACGCGGGCATTCCGGTGTCCAAAATCATCACCCTGACCGGTGTCGTCACCTTCCTGCTGGCCCCCTTTGGCGCATTTGCCTTGAACCTTGCGGCCATCACCGCGGCCATCTGCATGGGCCGCGAGGCGCATCCCGAGCCTGAGAGGCGTTACACAGCGGCGGTTTCCTGCGGGCTGCTGTATATGCTGATTGGCGTGTTTGGCACGGCGATCACCGGTGCACTCACTGCGTTTCCGAAAGAACTCATTGCGGCCATTGCCGGGCTGGCGCTGCTGGGTACCATTGGCACAGCTTTAAGTACGGCGCTCAAAGACGACTTTCACCGCGAGGCGGCGCTCATCACTTTTCTGGTCACGCTCAGCGGCGTTGTGCTGGGCGGTGTAGGCTCGGCGTTTTGGG
Organism: uncultured beta proteobacterium; assembly: GCA_903958915.1. Classification (GTDB taxonomy): domain Bacteria; phylum Pseudomonadota; class Gammaproteobacteria; order Burkholderiales; family Burkholderiaceae_C; genus Allorhodoferax. Next base: position 2,470 of record CAJBVC010000891.1, on the reverse strand, counting down.
GTGTGGTTGCTGGCGCGCTGGCGTTGGCCGTGCAGCGCATCGGGCGCTCGTACTTTGACCCGCCGCCACACTAAATTGGAGTCAATCGCTTATGGACCTGCTGTTTGTTGCCGACCCGCTGGAGTCGTTCAAGATTTACAAGGACACCACCTTCACCATGATGCGCGAGGCGCAAAAGCGCGGGCATCGGGTGTTTGCCTGCGAACCGCAACACATCGGTTGGCAGCGGGGTGGCAAGGTCGAGGCCGACATCAAGGCCATCACGCTCACCGGCGATGTTGCTGGTTGGTTCAAAGTTGATAGCGCCTCACGCATACCCCTGGCGGGTTTCGGCGCGATCGTGATGCGAAAAGACCCACCGTTCGACAGTGAATTCTTTTACGCTACCCATTTGTTGGAGCAGGCCGAACGCGAAGGTGCCAAAGTCTTTAACAAGCCCCGAGCCCTGCGCGATCATCCAGAAAAACTGGCGATTCTCGAGTTCCCCCAGTTCATTGGCCCGACCCTGGTGACGCGGGATGCCGACGCGATCAAGCGCTTCCATGCAGAGCACCACGACATTATCTTGAAGCCCCTGGATGGCATGGGCGGCATGGGGATTTTTCGGGTGAAGGAAGATGGGCTCAACCTCGGGTCGATCACCGAAACTCTCAACAAGGGTGGTGCAGAAACCGTGATGGTGCAAAAGTTTCTGCCAGCCATTGCCCAGGGTGACAAACGCGTGCTGGTGATCGGCGGCAAACCGGTGCCCTATTGCCTGGCGCGCATTCCGCAGGGTGGCGAAGTGCGTGGCAATCTCGCTGCGGGTGGCAAAGGCGTGGCACAACCTCTAAGTGAGCGCGACCGTGCCATTGCCGAGGCGCTGGGCCCCATCCTGGCTGCGCGAGGCTTGCTGCTGGTGGGTCTGGATGTCATTGGCGACAGCCTGACCGAAATCAACGTCACCAGCCCCACCTGCTTTCGGGAAATAACCGACCAGACCGGTTTCGATGTGGCCGCGATGTTTATCGATGCGCTGGAGGCAGCACTACAGCCAACTTGACGTGGTCAGACCACCAAATTACCGTCCACAAACACCTTGAACTCGCCAGGGGCCATGGCGGTCCAGGTTTCGTTGGTGGTGAGTGGCTCCGTCACCACGATCGCCAGGCGGTCCTCGGGGCCATTGAGTTCGGACAGGTCCACACTCACATCCTCGTCCTTGAGCTGCACTTCGGAAAACGGGTACTGGCGCACTAGATAGTGCAGTTTGGTGCTGCAATGCGTCCACATGGCCTGGCCGTTGCTCAACAGAAAGTTGAAGGTGCCGTGCGCAGCAATCTTGGGAACCAGTTCGCGCAGGGTGAGGGTGAGTTCTTCCACACTGGGCACACCGGCATGCGACTTGGAGAGCTCTTGCAGCAGCCAGCAAAAGGCGATCTCGCTGTCGGTGTTGCCCACCGGCTGAAAACTGCCATGCAGGCGCGGGTTGAAGTCTTTCAGATCGCCATTGTGGGCAAACACCCAATAGCGCCCCCACAACTCCCGCACAAACGGGTGGCTGTTGGCCAGCGTGATGGCACCCACCGTGGCTTTGCGTACATGGGCCACCACGTTATGGCTCTTGATCGGGTAGCTGCACAACATCTGTGCAATGGGCGAGGTGGCGGCGCTCTCGCTATCGACAAAACAGCGCACACCCTTACCGGGCGCACCGCCGTCGGCGCCAAAGAAGGCTATGCCCCAGCCATCCGCATGGTGGTCAGTGCAGCCGCCGCGCTGCGCAAAGCCAGAGAAACTCAATGTGAGGCTCGCCGGCAGGTGGCTGTTCATTCCAAGCAGTTGGCACATGGCAAACAGTTTACACGGTAAAACCTAGGGTAAACACTGGGCTCTCACAGGCCGAGCACTCGTCCCTTGATAGACTGTCGCGTCCCTTCATCCAATATGTGCTTCCCACTTGTTGACCTCCAATCCGCTGATCCCCGTTGACCGCAACACCCGCATCGTGCTGGTGCTGGCGTGCGTTGTGCACTTTGTGCTGGGCGGGAGTGTGGGACTGTCGGTAGACGAGGCCCACTATGCGCTGTACGCCACACATCTGGCTTTGAGCTACTTTGACCATCCGCCACTGGTGGGTTGGGTGCAGTGGCCGCTGGTGGCAATGGACGCCCCCACCGCGCTGTTGCGGCTAATTCCAGAGGCGCTGTGGTTGGGAACAGTACTATTGGTGCATCGGATTGCAGTGCGATTGGCGCTTCCGACGCAGGACGCTGCCACTGGCGCGCGTGCAGGCTTCTGGGCGGTGCTGGTGCTGGCGCTGTCGCCGCTGCTGCACGTGCTGGGCATCGGGTTGTTGCCAGACACCTTGCTGATGTTCTTCACCGCCGCCCTGGTGCGGTGGACGCTCGACCTGATCCAGCCCGACGCCTTGCGCCGCCCGGCGCTGTGGGTGGTGTTGGGGTTGCTGCTGGGGCTGGCGGGTTTGGGC
>CAJBVC010000890.1 GCA_903958915.1 uncultured beta proteobacterium | reverse complement strand
CCATGGCCATACTCGCCCTTCATCGTCGGGTTGTAGCTGCCGCCAAACATGCCACCGCAGTTGCGGCACATGCAGTTCAAGAACGGTTTGACATCCTCATCGTGCAAACCCAGTTTGCGCATCTTGGTCATCATCTGCTCAAACGCACGCCGGTCCAGCACCATCTGGTGCATCACCGACGCCAGCTCGTTCTGCATGGCGGCGTAGGCCTCCATCTCTTTCTCCTGGGTGAAATATTCCCAGATGGTGTCGGGCAGATAGAGCACACCGATGAGCACATCCTGCCCCATGTAGACACCAGTCTTTAGCAGGGTGAAAGTGACGTGTTTGACCATGGACGGGTTGGCCCCGTTCTCAAACTCCTTGATATAGCGCTCCAGTTCCTCGCGCTGCGCTTTCTCGAATGCCGGGCCAATGCCGGTACCCTCCCACGCGGAGTGCACGTAACAGCTCTTGACAAAGTCCCACACCGTATCGGTGGCCTTGACGTCGTTGAGCGCCACCTTGACGCCTTCATGCCCCATCAGCACTGCGCCACCTGCCGTCATCACCACCGAAATCTTGGTCATCTGCTTGATGCCACTGAGGTCGCGCGCGCCATTCTTGAAGGCGGTCCACTTGGATGCAGCCTCGATCTGCTTGGCGGCCCGTTCGAGTCGGTCCATGGCCTGCCCGGCACGGTTCATCGGCAGCGTGCGCGCCTCCGCCGCCACCAGTTTGCGCACCTCGGCCAGGCGCGACGGGTCTTTCTTGGCGATCATCAGCATGGCATCGATCAAATCGTCCGACGAGCGTTGCAGTGCGTTCTGGTGGAGGTTGCGCACCGTGGCCGCATTGCCGGCGCTGTACGGATTGCGCCCGATCTTGGCGATCTGGGCGGCAGCATCGTCTACTGCGCTGGCACCGGTCTTCTCGGGCAGACCATACTGGCTGCGCACCTGCTGGTTGAGTTTGGAGAGGCGCTCGTGGTACTTGGCGGCCTGGTAGTCGTATTGAGCGGCCTGGGCTTGCAGCATTTCGGCACGCCCCGGGTCACTGGCCCGAATGCGGTTGGCCTCTGCCCGCAGGCCGTTGGCCTTGTCGATCTTGCCGCTGGCCATGTCCTTCATGGTGGCGCTGAACGAGGAAGCTTCGTCGAGGTTGATCTTTTGCCCCGTGCCCAGCTTGGATTGCGCCGAGGCCGCTTTGGGGTCGGTGTAGGCCGTGCCACCATTCTGGTTAACGTGATTGACAATCTTCTGGAACTCATCGGGCGTAGTGTTCGCCGGGTGCGGCATAAAGTCGGTATTGGTGTCAATGCGCCCCGGGGGCTGCGGCACGCCCTTGGAGGCAATGTGCTGGCGCACCGCCGTCTGGTAGTTGCCTTCCACCCGCTTGATGTCGTCGAGCGTGAGCTTTTGCCCGTTGCGGGTGGTCACGTTGACATCAGTGTCTGTGCCCGGGTTGAGCTTGGCTTCGCTCACGTCCGGCTCAAATCCGGCGTCCCTGACCGACTGCTTCACCAACTTGTCGTTCAACTGGAAGAACTGGTCCTGGCATGACGCATAGACCATGTCGGTCAGCTTGCCCTCCTGCGCCATCAGGTTGATCTCGCGGTTGTGCAGGAACACCATGATTTCCTGGGCCGGTGTGCCCCTGCCAAAGGCCACGGCCTGCGCCGCTTCCAGCAGGCCCGGCGTCCATGCAAAGACGGGCGAGGGCAGCAGCAGCAGGCACAGACAGGTCCTGCGAACCAGGCGAGAGAAATTGGACTGAAGCATCACGACCTCCACGACAACGCACCGCTGGGCCGCCCGTCCCGGTGGGTTGCCGGACGCCCTACAGAGTTTTCATTGTCAACATCCTTTGCGCCGTTGCTTTGACGGCCATCAAAGTCGGGTGACGCCAGTCACCTAGTCAGGCTGGAGCAGAAATGGTGGATG
>CAJBVC010000889.1 GCA_903958915.1 uncultured beta proteobacterium | reverse complement strand
CAGTCGAAAATCGGGCTCCCTGTGAGTCAATGTTAGAGCCAGAGACAGAAAAATATGGATACGGACTTTGATACAAAACGCGCCAAGGCGATGGAGTTGCTAAAGGCGTCGGGTATGCGGCGCAGCAACTACGAGCCCCCGCTGGTGTCCCTGCTATGGAAGTTGGGCTTTTCCGTGCCGCCGCCGCATTTCGCGTCGTTTCTCGGAATCATGACATTCGCTGGAGTCTCGTTCGGCGTGGTCTGGGGCTTGGCAATGTGGTTTTTGACCTGGTCCGGCAGCGGCATGGACATGCATGCCGCCATACTGGTCAGCGCGGTATCGGGTCTGCTGTTCGGAACAGCCATGGCGGGCGTGTACGCCTACGGCAGACGCAAGCACAAGCTGCCTTCCTGGAACGAGCTTTAGGCGATCGACGGTTTCAACAGGCTGGCCTCGCTGGAACAAACCGCCCCTGTGGTGCAGTGCCGGCTATCAAGTTACACGGCAATGTTGCTACCAAAATGATAGCTTTCTGCGCATGCTGCACGGGCCTGATAGCCTGATTTCATGCTAATCGCAGAGGCGTGATGCATCGTCATGCAGCGTCTTTCCCACCCAGAACTCGGCTGAGTTCTTCTGCCTCGACGGTGCGTGCAGCACCAAAACCAGCAACCTGCCGGGCCGTATCCAGTTGGATGCTGACAAACCGGAAATCACCGAGCTGCGTCATCGGTTCGACGTCGGGAAATCGCTTGAGGTAAGCGTCCCTGCACGCGGTCCACAGCGCACTGTCCCGCGCCGGAATGCTTGCGCGCCCCTGCAGCGTGACCCTGGGCAGGTCGTGCACCGCTTTGTCCGGTGCTTCTGCTGCCATCACCAGCAGCGACACCATTTCCCGGGCCTGCAGGTACCGCGTGTGTGCAGCCAGACCACTGACGTGTAGGACCAGGCAGCGCTGTTGCGGCTCGACCGCAAACGGAACCATGGAAACGAAGGGTGCGCCATCGTCCTGGGTGGTGCCCAGTGCAGCAACGCGGCTGGCGTCAATAAGCTTGCGCAATTCGCGCGTGAGTCGGGGTTCGTGCACGCCACGCATCATACGCACTGCACCAAACGGACACACCACCCGGCACTGCGCACAACCGGTACACCCCGCCGCATCATCCAGCGCTGCAGTCTTGACCCAACCCAGTGGATGCAGGCTGAGCACATGCGGCGCACACACCGCCACGCAGCGCCCGCAACCCGTGCAGCGGGCGGGGTTGATGGCGGGGAGCATTGTGGCGGGCATGGCGCGGACGCTGGAACGCCGAAGACCGGTTCGAAGTGCTTCCTGATTATTTGACCGGCCGATGGCGTGCGTAAATCTGATGCACCCAGGCGATCGCCGCGTGGTCTGCCCACTGCGCAAGAAACTCTTGCACCGAGACCGGCATCGGTTCGATGCGCTGCATGTCCGGGTGCCTGATATTCGTCAGGGGTGCCAGCAAACTGGCGGCGCACAGGTCGGCCACGCTGAAGTGGCTGCCGACCAGATAGCCGGTGCGTTCCACTCCAGCAGCTACCTCGTCCAGTGCAGTTTGCGTGATGTGTCTGGATTTGGCGATGTTGTCGGGAAAGACGCCATTGCCTTTGCGGATGAAGCCCTTGGCCGCCGGGAAGGTGGCGCGAAACGCCAGGCGCTTGAGCCAGGGCTTGGAGGCACTGAAGGTGTCACACAGGTAGTCTGGCTCATTAAGCAGGACATCGAACAGCAGTGTCCGCGTGGCCGGCCCGACGGTGGCGTCAAAGCGCGTCTGCAACGCCAGGGCCTTCGCACGCATGGCCGTGTCAGCGGGTAGCAGGGCTGGCTCGGGAAAGCGGCTCTCCAGCCAGTCGATGATGGCGGCCGAACCTGAGATATAGCCCGCGTCATGCTGCAGCAACGGCGTCGTGCTCGGCCCACCAGAGAGCTTCTTGATCACCGGGAAATGCGGCCCCGGCAGGTAGGTCTCGCGCTGATGAGGCAGACCTTTGTAGTCCAGCGCCCATCGCACT
>CAJBVC010000888.1 GCA_903958915.1 uncultured beta proteobacterium | reverse complement strand
GGCATCGCCAAGTCCTCCACCGGTGAATACACCTTTGCCATCTTTGGTGTGACGGTGATGGCGCTGGTGTTGAGCTGGCTGGTGTCTGTTTACTTCGTCCCTTACCTGGGCACGGTGATCCTGAAAATCAAACCGCACGCTGCGGGAGATGAGCCACACGAGCTTTTCAATACGCCTTTCTACAACACGTTTCGCAAAACGGTGAACTGGTGCGTGGAGCACCGCTGGGTGACCATTGGCATCATGCTGCTGACATTCGCTCTGGGTATTTTTGGCATGGGGCGCGTGCAACAGCAGTTCTTTCCCGATTCAGCACGTTCAGAGATATTGCTGGATGTCTGGTATGCCGAGGGCACCTCATTTGCATCCAACGAACTCACGACCAAACGCATTGAAGAGCGCCTGTTGCAGGAGTCTGGTGTACAGACGGTGAGCACCTGGGTGGGCTCAGGCGTGCCGCGCTTTTATCTGCCGCTGGACAGCATCTTTACCCAAAGCAACGTCTCGCAATTCATCATCGTGCCCAAGGATTTGAAGCTGCGGGAACCGATGCGCATCAAACTGCCAGCTTTGATTGCGCAGGAGTTCCCTGAAGTGCGGGCGCGGGTCAAGATTTTGCCCAATGGGCCGCCAGTCGCTTACCCGGTGCAATTCCGCGTGGTGGGCGGTGACCCGACGGTGCTTCGGGCACGGGCCGACGAGGTTAAGGCGTTGATGCGCGCCAGCAGTAATACACGGGGTGTGAACGACAACTGGAATGAGTCGGTCAAAACCATTCGGCTGGAAGTCGACCAGACCAAGGCACGCGCATTGGGCGTCACCAGCCAAAGCATTGCGCAGGCTTCCAAGACCATTTTTGGAGGCACTACGGTGGGCCAGTACCGTGAAGGCGACAAGCTGATTGACATCGTGCTTCGCCAGCCGCTGGACGAGCGCAACGCGATTACCGATGTGGCGAATGCCTACCTGCCGACGGCTAGCGGCAAGTCCATCCCGCTGACGCAAATTGCCAAGCCCATATTTGCCTGGGAGCCGGGTGTAATGTGGCGTGACAACCGCGACTACTCGATCACGGTCCAGGGCGACATTGTGGAGGGGGTGCAAGGAGCCACAGTGACAGCCGAGTTGTTGCCAGCCATGAATGAGCTTCAGGCTGGCTGGAAAGCCAAGGGCTTGACTGCCTACCGCATTGAGGTGGCTGGTGCTGTAGAAGAGAGCAGCAAGGGATCGGCTTCCATTGCTGCAGGTATTCCTATCATGTTGTTCGTCACCTTCACCCTGTTGATGTTGCAATTGCACAGCTTCAGCCGCGCGATGCTGGTGTTTTTGACCGGGCCATTGGGCATTGCGGGGGTGGCGGCAGCCTTGATGTTGTCCGGACGCCCATTCGGCTTCGTGGCATTGCTCGGCGTGATTGCCCTGATGGGTATGATCCAGCGCAATTCGGTGATCCTGATCGACCAGATTGAACAGGACCGGGCTGCCGGTGTGCCGGTTTGGGAGGCTATTGTCGAGTCGGCCGTGCGGCGTTTGCGACCCATCGTATTGACTGCGGCAGCCGCAGTGCTGGCCATGATTCCCTTGTCGCGCTCGGTTTTCTGGGGCCCGATGGCGGTTTCCATCATGGGAGGGCTGATCGTGGCAACCGTTTTGACGCTGCTTGCACTGCCAGCCATGTATGCGGCTTGGTTCCGGGTTAAAAGGGACAACCTCGCAGCAGGTTAAAATGCCCAGATCACCCATTTCAAATGGGTGATCTGGGTTGTGCAGGCAGTGTCTGCGAGCCCTATTGACTGCTCTTTTTGTTTTTTGCGCGGGTGGCGAAATTGGTAGACGCACCAGGTTTAGGTCCTGACGGTAGCAATACTGTGCGGGTTCGAGTCCCGCCCCGCGCACCACTCTGATATGGCCTAAGTTCTTGATTTATAAAGAATTTAGGCCATTTTCACTTGTACCTGAATCCGTGAAATAACAGTCAAAAAAGTCTAATTTATCCTTATAAATCAACGACTTAGGTGTAAAATGGTACTCACCCAGAAGGTGAGTACCAACATGACCGAATTTATTATCAAAAAGCTGCCCTACGACCTCACCTCCAATGCCGGATTGGCGCTGGTGGGGCAATATATGAAGCGTCTGGGAATCAGCGCTGGCGTTGACCGCAAATTCCCGGTAGGTGTCGGTGGTATCTCCAACAGCGACATTTTGAAGTCCTACCTGGGCTTGCTGGTGCAAGGCAAGAACGACTTCGATGCAATTGAAGAGTTTCGCGGTGATGACTTCTTCACCCGCGCGCTGGATGTGGGCACAGTAGCTTCTAGCTCGACCCTGCGCCAGCGCATGGACGCCCATGCGGCCTCGTGGTTTGAGTTGGCAGGCGAATTCAACCTGGCCCTGCTGTCGGCCAAATATGCCACAGGTCCCGTGGACTTCGGTGCCTTGCCCTGCGGCTACATGGCTGTTGACTGGGACACCTTTGTGATGAACAACTCGGGCACCCAAAAAGAAGCCGTTGGGCGCACCTACCAAGGCGTGGACGGCTACACACCCAGCGCCACCTATCTGGGCTCTTTGGGCTATTGCCTGGAGCTGGCCTTGCGCCCTGGCGTGCAACACTCGGCACTGGAGACTGAACTGAACCTGGAGCGCGTCTTGCCGATGGCCGCCAAGTTGACCCCTTTGCCGCTTTTGTTTCGTGCCGACTCGGGCCTGTGCTCCCTCAAAATCGAGCAACAGGTCTGCATCCAAGCCCGTGCTTTGTCGCGCGAGATCGCCTTCATCATCAAATGGAATCCTCGTAAAGCGCCCATTGAGACCATCGCCGCCGAGCGCGTGGCGGATGCCAACACCATGTGGTGCCATCTGCGCGAAGGAAAGCGCATGTGCATGTGGACGCAAGAGCTCAGCCTCGAAGGCGTTGGCACAGAAGCCAACCCAGCACGGCGTGTCATGCGCCTGATCGAGCGCACCATCGACAAGCACGGCAATGCGCTGTTGCTGCCCGACTACGAATTGGAGGGCTGGACGACGACACTGCCGCAAAAGTTCACGATGCAAGACATCATTGATCTGTATAAAGACCACGCCACGCACGAGCAGTTTCACTCTGAGTTCAAGACCGACATGGATTTGGAGCGTTTGCCGAGCGGAAAATTTGACACCAACTTTCTGGTCTGCGCAATGGCTGCGGTGGCGATGAACATCTTGCGTCTGATTGGACAGAATGCGCTCGTTGGTAAAGATGCACCACTGCGCCATGCGGCCAAGAGGCGGCGCATGAAGACGGTGATGCAGGAGATCATGTTCAAGGCTGGGCGCATGATCAAACACGCGGGGCGCTGGGTCTTGGGCTTGGGTGCCAATGACAGTGCCCACACCGTGTTTGAGCGGCTGTACAAACAACTCACCCCTCAGCGCCAAACCAGCACGGCCTAGCGTCGATCTAAGGCGCAAATCGGCGCGCGCATACCTCGAGAAAACGACTTGGCACCTATCTGGGCCGGATACGGCACGTCCAAAAACTGACCGCTCGCGCCACAATGGTGTACGGGGGTACGCGCATATTATGGTTTGAGGAATTTGGGGCATGGCAGCGGACAAAATTTAAAGCGAAATTGAATATCAACGAGAAAATCAAAAAAATAATGGGCGGGTGAGGAATCGGCTCACGGATTCAGGATAAAGAAGGACTACTTGTACGACAACTGCGTAAATAACTACGTAGATGGGATGCTGCGCGAGATACGAAGTGCATTGGCTTTGAACAGAAGCACAGTCAGCCTGAGGAGCAATACGTTTGTATTCGCGCAGCACGCGGTATCAATCGCAATTGGGCGCTTGCTCAAGCCACAAAAATACATCTACCACATCATGCAAGCACACGAAAGCACGAGCATGCTAATTGAGGTGCAAAAGGGACACAGCAAAGATGGCAGCAGCAAATTGAGCGAAATGCGGCTGAATACTTTATACGAGGACTTAATTATGGAAGAACTGATGAATTTGCATATGGAGGCAAATATTAAGGAGTTGGAAGAGATAGAGGAGAACTACAACTACACGGTTTGTGTTGACAGGGATTCATTGAACAGTTTTGTGGAAAAGACAAAGCAGACGATTAAAACGAATGACAAGGGCGACAAATACAAGGCGCAGTCACTGCGAAATTTGGCGGCGGCGCAGCAATTGCTGACGATGGTGCATGAGGCAGATGAGACGAACGACACGGCGTATTTGCGCGAGCGATGGGAAATGGCAGACTGCGGACGCATTTATGGACACGGATACAGTTTGCAGCGGATGACGAAGGAAGTGCGACATGCTGCGCTTGGGGAATGCCACAAATACGACTTTAAGGCGTGCGCATACGCAATTATGGCAAGCGTGGCACACGCAGTTAATCCAACACTAAAAATTGCAAGTGTGCT
>CAJBVC010000887.1 GCA_903958915.1 uncultured beta proteobacterium | reverse complement strand
CACGCTCAAGAGATCACCGGCGAAGGTGCCTTGGGAAGAAACCACGTCGTCACTGTCAAACAGCAGGGCCGAATTGCGATCCAGCGGATCGGCCAGCCGGCGAAACGGAAAATCACTGGCGACGAGCGTGTAGTTGGCACCACCACCACCCGAAGCCGTCGACTTGAACTTGTGGCCCTCTTCCTGCTCCCCTTTGCTGCTTTTGTTGGTCAGGATAGCGCTCTCGGCGGCCTGAAAATTACGGCTGAAAGTATGATCCCCCACCCTCAATCCCGGGCCCAACTGGTTCTTCATCCGGCTGTCGGCACCACCGGCAAAGTGGCAACTGGCGCAGGCGTTGCCATCGCTGCCTGCATTGGATTCCCAGAAAAGGGCTTTGCCCAGCTCAATGGCACTTTTCTTGTCCCGGATGAAGGCATTCAGGTCAGGCACCGGAGGAACTTCCACCGTCTTGAGCGCGTGCAACTTGGGAAGCAGATCAACCCGCCCCAGCACCGCTCGCACTGCCGGCACGGCGTTCACGCCTTTGATCCGGGCATTGGACGCAACGCCCAGCAGCGGCACCACCATTTCGCCAGTGGCCGAATACTGCGGCTTGCCCAGTTTCATGCCGGCGGGCGAGCCCGCCACACTGTCCTTGCCAACGCTGATGTCAATCTGCCCGTTCTGGCCGAAGGCAGAACCCGCCACCGTGGACCCCGGGATTTGCAGCGTCTGCTCCGAACTCCACAGAATATTGGCCGGCATGTTGGCCCGCGTTGGCGCCAGCATGTCGGGCTCTTCCATCAGCGCATCCATGCCGGCGCGGCCACCACCGCGCGCCACAGCGGGGGGGCACACCAGCAGGACCACCAGGCACAGCGCGAGCGCTCTTTGCCAAGGTCTCACCTGGGTTGATGGCGGTTGCGGGGTCATGGTCGATTTCATCAGTAGCTATCTTGGCAGCCGCTTCACGGGCAAGTAAATTTAAGAGTCGATACGCAGGCAATCTGTTTGATCGCAGCACCCGTGACCGTGGCCGTACCACCGCGGCTTGAGCGCACCACGATGGTGGTCGGCGGCACCAACGAGGGCGGGAAGGGTCCAAAACCCGGATCGATGATGAAGCCGGGGGCGCTCAGATTCCAGCAGGGTGCCGAAGTCGGGCACAGGGTCGGTTCAGCCGCTGTATTGGCGAGCTGAACCAGCTCGGCAACGATCGGGTTGTCGATACCGCCCGGGGCGGTCGGGGTCATCCAGCTGTTGCTGATGGTGGCGGTCATGAACATCCCAACCGACGCCGGCGAAACCGATGAAGTCGCCTTGATATTGATCTTGCCCATGCCATTCTTGTTGTCCCAGGTGGCGTTGAAGATGACGACGGTATCGGCCGCGCCGACCACCTTGGGGAACTTCAGCGGTGCTGAAACCTGCTTGGCAGCGGGGCACAAACTGCTGCTGAAGATGGGGCTCTGCATAGGCACGCCCCAAGGCGCCGGATCGAGTTGGCCCACCACCGGCGAACTGGTTCCGGGCCCGTCGAGCGGACCCGAGCCGCAGTACAGAAAGGGCAGGTCCTGAAAGTTATTGGGCACCAGCCACTGACCGAACACCAGATTCTCCGGAAAGACGAAGTCAAAATTTGGCAGCGAGAACTGGCCCGCAATCAGTCCATTGGCAAAGGTG
>CAJBVC010000886.1 GCA_903958915.1 uncultured beta proteobacterium | reverse complement strand
GATGCGTACTGCGCGTGCCGGAAGCAAAGTGCTGATGGATACGGATGCAGTATTTGCCTGAGCGAACGCTCAAGAAACTACATAACCAACAGGAGACTACCCATGATTCGTACCGCCTTCACCGCAACCATTCTTGCTTTCACCGCGACCGCCAGCATGGCACAAATGAGCCCGGTTGGGTTGTGGCAGACGGTCGATGACGAAACCGGCAAGGTGCAGTCTGAAGTTCGCATCGAGGAGCGCAACGGCGTGCTCTTCGGAAAGATCGAAAAGCTGACAAACCCGGCCGATCAAGACAGTGTTTGCGACAAATGCTCCGACGATCGCAAGGACAAGAAAGTGCTTGGCATGGAAATCATTCGTGAACTCAAGAAGAGTGAAGGCAAGGACTTGTGGGAAGGCGGCACCATCGTGCAGCCGTCTACCGGCAAAGTGTTCAAAGCCACAATGGCTCCCATCGAGGGCGGCAAGAAGTTGCAGGTTCGTGGATACATCGCGTTCTTCTACAAAACCCAGACCTGGGTGCGCGCCCAGTAATTTTCAGGAAAATTTATGTCCCGATTTCAAGTGAACAAGGTTGCCGTGCTAGGCGCCGGCGTGATGGGTGCGCAAATTGCTGCGCACTTGGTCAACGTCAAAGTTCCCGTGGTGCTGTTCGACCTTGCCGCAAAGGACGGGCCGAAAAACGGCATCGTCACCAAAGCGGTGGATGGTTTGAAGAAACTCAAGCCTGCACCGCTCGGTGTTGCGGAAGATGCGGCGCTGATCGGGCAAGCCAACTACGACGAACACTTGGAGCAGTTGCTCGGCTGTGATCTCATCATTGAGGCCATTGCCGAGCGCATGGACTGGAAGCTCGACCTTTACAAGAAAATTGCGCCATTTATCGCACCGCATGCGATCGTTGCCTCCAATACCTCGGGACTCTCCATTTCCAAATTGAGTGAGGTATTGCCAGAGGAGTTGAAGCCACGCTTTTGCGGAATCCACTTCTTCAACCCACCGCGCTATATGGCGCTGGTGGAACTCATCAATACGCCCACCACCCTGCCTGCCATCCTGGACGATCTGGAAACTTTTGTCACCAGCAGCTTGGGCAAGGGCGTCGTGCGCGCCAAGGATTCCCCCAACTTCATCGCCAATCGCGTAGGCATTGCCGGGATGCTGGCGACCATGAAAGAGGTGGATAACTTCGGTCTCTCGTATGACGTGGTCGATGACCTCACCGGCAAGAAACTAGGGCGCGCCAGTTCTGGCACGTTTCGTACCGCGGATGTGGTGGGACTCGACACCATGGCGCACGTCATCAAGACATTGCAGGATACGTTGAATCCCGAGTCCGATCCGTTCTACGCGAGTTTTGCAACTCCGCAAGTGCTGACCACCCTGCTGGAAATGGGTCACTTGGGCCAAAAGACCAAAGCCGGATTCTTCAAGAAGGTGGGGCGCGATGTGCTGCGGTTCGACGCCGCGACCAAGGAGTATGTGCCTGCGGGCCAAAAGGCTGATGAAGTGTATGGCCGCATGCTGAAGAAGCCCGCTGCCGAGCGCCTCAAGCTATTGCGCAATGCCGAAGGTTCCCAAGGCCAGTTCCTTTGGGCAATTCTTCGCAATGCCTTCCACTATGCGGCGGTCCATTTGGCATCGATAGCGGACAACGCGCGCGATGTTGACTTCTGCATGCGCTGGGGCTTTGGCATGCAGCAGGGTCCCTTCGAGCTCTGGCAGGAAGCGGGCTGGCTGGAAGTTGCGAACATGGTGAAGGAAGACATTGACGCCGGACGGGCTCTGTGCCGTGCGCCACTGCCGGATTGGGTCTTCAATGGCCCGGTAGCACAGGCCGGCGGCGTGCATACCCCGCAGGGCTCGTGGAATCCCACTACTGGGCAATTTGTGGCACCCCGCAGTTTGCCGGTGTACGCACGCCAGCATTTTCCCGAAACTGTGCTCGGCGCAATGGCCCCATCAGCGGCGGTCGCAGGTCGCACGTTGCATGAAGATGCGTCAATCCGCTTGTGGACTCTGGAGGGCGAAGTGCTCATCGCCAGTATCAAGACCAAGATGCACGCGATCGGGCCTGGCGTGGTCGAAGGACTACTGCAGGGGCAGTCGCTCGCAGCCAAGGATTTCAAGGGCATGGTCATCTGGTCGCCCGATGAGATGTTTTCCGTCGGAGCTGACCTGCAGGCGATGTTGCCGGCCTTCATGATGGGAGGTGCTGGTGCAGTCGAAGGTGCAGAGAAGGAAATGCAGCAAGCCATGCTGGCACTGCGCTATTCCAATGTTCCGGTGGTGTCGGCCATTCGTGGTCTGGCGCTGGGCGGCGGTTGCGAACTGGCGGTTTATTCCAGCAAGCGCGTGGCAGCCATGGAGAGTTACTTGGGGTTGGTGGAGGTGGGCGTCGGATTGGTTCCTGGCGCTGGTGGCTTGACCTACATTGCGCGTCGGGCTGCAGAAAATGCTGCCACGAGCACGGGCAAAGATCTGCTGCCCTTCCTGACCGAAGGGTTCACGGCGGCGGCCATGGCCAAGGTCGGCACGAGTGCGCTGGAGTCGCGAAAACTGGGTTATCTGCTCGATAGTGACGTCGTTGTACCGCACAAGGATGAGTTGCTGTTTGTCGCCATCCATGAGGCCAAGGCGCTGCACGCTGGCGGCTACCGCGCGCCGCACAGGCGCCAGTTCCCGGTGGCGGGACGCAGTGGCATTGCCACGATCAAAGGGTCGCTCGTCAATATGCGCGATGGAGGATTTGTCAGCGCCCATGACTTCCACATCGCCGGCCTGATTGCCGAAGTGGTGTGTGGTGGGGATGTCGACGCCGGCACGCTGGTGACGGAGGAGTATCTGTTGACGCTCGAGCGCAAGGCCTTTGGCTCACTGCTCAGCCATCCCAAAACGCAGGAGCGGATCATGGGAATGATGTCCACCGGCAAGCCCGTTCGCAATTGATAAAGCTACTGCGCCCTTGTCATGCGTCGTTGGGCGGTGCTCGCAATCCTCACGTACAGGGAGTACGTTGCGGTTGCTGCGCTCCGTCCGCCTTGCCTGACAGGCGCTCGCTACGCTTTCTCCAATGCGAACCTCTCCGACTAGATTTGCTCTGAAAGAATGACATGAAACAGATTCAAGAAGCCTATATCGTTGCCGCCACGCGCACCCCCATTGGTCGATCGCATCGTGGCTTTTTCCGAAACACACGCCCGGACGAACTTCTGGTACATGCCTTGAAAGCGGCATTGACGCAGGTTCCGACGCTCGATCGGAAGTCGATTGAAGATGTGATCTGCGGTTGCGCTATCCCCGAAGGACAGCAGGGACTCAACATTGCGCGCATCGGGGCGGTGCTGGCGGGTTTGCCCACGAGCGTTGGTGGCATTACCGTCAACCGCTTTTGTGCATCGGGCTTGTCAGCGATCCAGATGGCGGCTGACCGCATTCGCGTGGGAGAAGCCGACGTGATGGTTGCGGCCGGTGTCGAAAGCATGAGTATGGTGCCCATGATGGGGAACGCGCCTTCCCTGTCTCCCAGGATATTCGAAAGTGAGGACGTGGGCATTGCCTACGGCATGGGTCTCACCGCCGAAAAAGTTGCCAGTCAGTGGAAAGTGGGTCGGGATGCGCAGGATGCTTTTGCCGTCGAGTCCCACCGTCGTGCCATTGCAGCCCAGCAGCGCGGCGATTTTGCAGCCGAGATCACACCGGTCGAGGTGGTCGACCGCAGCGCCAACCTGGAAAACGGAGAGGTAGTGGAGCGCCGCCGCACGGCGAGTATGGACGAGGGCGCCCGTCCCGACACGACGCTTGAAGGCCTGGCCAAGCTCAAGACGGTGTTCTCGGCACGTGGTTCCGTAACCGCTGGCAACAGCTCGCAAACATCGGATGGGTCAGGCGCGTTGGTGCTCGCCAGCGAGAAAGCGGTCAAGCAATATGGGCTGACGCCGTTGGCCCGGTTTGTATCGTTTGCATCCAGAGGCGTGCCATCACACATCATGGGCATCGGTCCGATCGAGGCGATTCCTGCCGCTCTACGTAATGCCGGGTTGCAGCAGGACGATATCGACTGGTTCGAGCTCAATGAAGCATTTGCGGCCCAGTCGTTGGCGGTCATCAACACGCTCGGGCTGGATGTTGCCAAGGTCAACCCGATCGGTGGTGCTATTGCTCTGGGTCAT
>CAJBVC010000885.1 GCA_903958915.1 uncultured beta proteobacterium | reverse complement strand
TGTCGCCACCAGTGCCGACAGTGTCGGGCAACAGCATGCGGTTGAGCCAGCTGTGAATCACGCCGTCGCCCGGGCGCAGAGCCACACCGCCGCGGGTGCTGATGAAGTCGGGCAACTCGTGGTGCATCTTCACGTCCACCGGCTTGGGATAAGCGGCCGTATGGCAGAAGGATTGCATCACCAAGTCCGCGCTGAAGCCCAGACAAGCCAGGTCTTTCAACTCGTCGCGTGTCATCGGTCCGGTGGTATCTTGCGAGCCAACGGAGGTCATCTTGGGCTCGCAGTAGGTACCCGGCAATACGCCCTGGCCTTCTGGCAAACCACAGGCACGGCCCACCATCTTCTGTGCCAGCGTAAAGCCCTTGCCGTGGCTCTTCGGAACAGCAGGCAGGCGGAACAATGTGGAAGGTGGCAGCCCCAGAGCGTCACGGGCTTTGGCAGTCAGGCCACGGCCAATGATGAGGGGGATACGACCACCAGCACGCACTTCGTCAAACAACACGTCGCTCTTGACCTGAAAGGAAGCGATTTCCTTGCCATCCTTGAAGGCCTTGCCGTCGTATGGGCGCAGTTCGACCACGTCACCCATGTTCATCTGATTCACATCCAGTTCGATGGGCAGAGCGCCGGCATCTTCCATGGTGTTGTAGAAAATCGGAGCTATCTTGGTGCCCAGGCAAACACCACCAAAACGCTTGTTTGGCACAAATGGAATGTCTTCACCGGTGAACCACAGCACTGAATTGGTGGCGGACTTTCGGGAAGAACCAGTGCCGACCACATCGCCCACATAAGCCACCAGGTTGCCTCGGGCGCGCAGGTCTTCAATGAACTTGACCGGGCCGCGCTTGCCATCTTCCTCAGGGAGGATGCCATCACGCTTGTTCTTCAGCATGGCCAGCGCGTGCAGCGGGATGTCGGGGCGGCTCCAGGCGTCGGGAGCGGGTGACAGATCGTCGGTATTGGTCTCACCGGTCACCTTGAGGATGCTGACTGTAATGCTCTTGGGTACTTCAGGGCGGCTGGTGAACCACTCGGCGTCGGCCCAGCTTTGTAGTACGGCTTTGGCGAAGGCGTTGCCCTTGTCTGCCTTTGCCTTGACGTCATGGAATTGGTCAAACATCAACAGGGTTTTCTTCAGACCTTCGGCAGCTTCCTTGGCCACGGCCGCGTCGTCCAGCAAATCCACCATGGGGCTGATGTTGTAGCCGCCCAGCATGGTGCCCAGCAATTCAGTTGCGCGGGCACGACTGATCAATGCGCACTTCTCAGAACCATGCGCAACGGCAGCCAGGTAACTGGCTTTGACCTTGGCGGCATTGTCCACACCCGCGGGCACGCGGTGGGTAATGAGGTCGACCAACATCGCCTCTTCACCAGCCGGCGGGTTCTTCAGCAGTTCAATCAACTCCGCCGTCTGCTGGGCAGACAGAGGCAACGGGGGAATACCCAGTGCGGCGCGTTCTGCCACATGATCACGGTAAGTTTTCAACATCAATTCACTCCTTCGTTAACAATAAAAAACGCACTGAACCCTTACAGGGATTGCGTAACCAGCTATCTATTTGTTAGCACTTACCACTGCCGATGCCGTCGCCGCACTAGGCTCAACGGGGTCCAGAATACTCGCTGCCGGCGTCTTTTCCAAAGCCTGAGCGACCAGGACCTGGTCCGCATTCATACAAACGTCCGCCAGCCGACGCCCCTGCTTTTGGTCCATCAGCATGGACTTGTTGCCCAATTGCAGCCAGACTGCTCCGCCCGCGGCGTCCTCCAGGCGAATGGCACCCGTCGCGGTCACGACTGGCACCATGTGAAACTTCTGGCGACCATGTTCCAAAACAAACTTGCCGGGCACAGCGTGGTGTGCAGTAATCGCAACGTGTGCTCCCAGTTCGCAGGGTACCTTTCCGGTCACCACACGTTGGGCAAGCGCAAGATGCTCAGCGCTGAGTTCTGGCTCGGGAACCGCCGCAACATTGGCCGGCACTGCCGCCGCAGCCTTGGAGACGCGCTTGGCAACATTCACGGGTTGGGGTTTGGTTTTGGTAGGCACATTGGCCCAGGTCAAACCCGCGATGCCGAGCAAACCTACCGCACAGATGAAATTCTTCATGGCATACCCTCAATGAACGACCGATGTTGCGAAATAGCGCAGGGCCGATGATGGCATGGTCCGCGCCGTTTGGTGTGCTCGCTCCAGCACATGCCAGTAGTACCGGAAACTCGCACGATCGTGCAGGGTTCCGTCCATTGAAATCGGCGCCCAATTTTGCAACTGTGCTGCCGCAACAATGTGCGCCGCCAACGACACCTCTTCGTCATCCGGAGCGAAGGCCTCCAGAATCGGGCGAATCTGGTCGGGATGAATGCTCCACATCCGGGTATAGCCAAACGCCTGCGCTGCAGTTTTACCCGCTTGCAGCAAGTTTGCTGAATCCTTGAATTCGGTAACCACACAGTGCGATGGCACCTTCCCGGCCGCGTGGCAGGCACTTGCAATCTCTGTCTTGGCGCGTACCACCAGCGGGTGGTTGAACTGGTCCAGTGTCGCAACATCCCCCAAACGACGCACACCCATGGCCGTCGCCGGTATCGCACCCCCATGGCTTGACACAAAATCCATCAAACCAAAACTGATGGACTGAACCCGTGGGTGGGCAGCGATGTCAAATGCACGATGCACCGCGCCCGGGGACTCGATCAGCACATGGAGCGGAATCCGCGGGCCATCCGGAGTGGTCGCATCGACGGCGGCGGCGGCGCGGTTGACGTCGGCGACTGATTCAACTTTAGGCACCATGACATAACTCAGATGCGCACCAGCGCCGCCAACCACCGTTGCCACATCGGACATAAATGCCGGATGGTCGACCGCATGCACCCGCACACCCACTCTGCGAAAAAGGCCATCCGCTATCAAATCAGGAGCTGTGTACGCAGTCTGGATAAGCTCTAGTACCATTTCTGCATGTTGCATTTCCTGACCAGTGGGAGCACCATCCTCGCAGTCCAGTGTCACATCAAAGACACACGCTCCAAACTCCAGCATCATGGCAGCCTGCAGCTGCAGGCTTTTGACCATGCGCGACTCGATCCCGCTGTAATGGTCGCAAACCGGCAACATCGCTGCGCCGGCCTGCGCACCAAGAAGGACCTCCCGCGGATGGGAGTCTTTACCTCCCATGCTCACCACAGCCGGCACAGCGCATGGTTACTACGATTTACAGCAGGTGGGCCACGCCGGCCTGCTCGTCCTGCAACTCTTTAAGGGTCTTGTTGATGCATTCCTGGCTGAATGCATCCACCGTCAACCCCTCCACCACCTTGTATTCACCGCCTTCGCAGGTAACGGCGTAACCAAACATGGTGTCTTTCGGAATTCCGTACTGGCCGTCCGAGGGAATACCCATGGTCACCCACTTGCCGTTGGTTCCCAGAGCCCAGTCGTGCATGTGGTCAATGGCGGCATTGGCTGCCGATGCCGCAGACGAAACGCCACGCGCCGCAATGATCGCTGCACCGCGCTTGCCGACCGTTGGCAGGAACGTATTCACATTCCAATCGTGGTCGTTGATCATGTCCTTGACACTGGCGCCACCTATCGTGGCGAAACGGTAGTCGGCGTACATGGAAGGAGAGTGATTGCCCCAGACCGCCATTTTCTCGATATCTGCAACTGCCTTACCGGTCTTGGCGGCGAGCTGGCTCAAGGCACGGTTATGGTCAAGACGCAGCATCGCCGTGAAATTCTTGCGTGGCAGGTCTGGCGCGCTCTTCATCGCGATATAAGCGTTGGTATTGGCCGGGTTGCCCACCACCAGCACCTTGACATTGCGGCTTGCCACCGCATTGAGCGCCTTCCCCTGGGCGGTGAAGATCTCTGCATTGGCAGCCAGCAGGTCAGCACGCTCCATGCCAGGGCCGCGCGGGCGAGCACCGACCAACAAGGCATAGTCGATATCCTTAAACGCCGTCATCGGGTCACTGTGGGCCTCCATGCCCGCCAGCAACGGGAAAGCGCAATCCTGCAATTCCATCATGACGCCCTGCAAGGCCTGCTGGGCCTTCTCTACTGGAACTTCGAGCAGACTCAGAACGACGGGCTGGTCCTTGCCCAGCATTTCGCCCGAGGCAATACGAAACAATAGTGCGTATCCAATTTGGCCAGCGGCACCGGTAACAGCGACGCGAACGGGTTTCTTGCTCATGGTCAGTACTCCAGGAAGTGAAAAAAAATGTGTTCCAACCCGGCACTCCGCATAACCAGAATCGCCCGGCAGAATGCCCGCGAGTGTACCCCTGAATCGCCGCCGGGGTCAACTTGTCTTATGTCTTATATAAGATATGATTCACACATAATTCGAGACTGACTTGAAGCTGACTTGCAAGGCCGCCCCATGAGTGCAATATCGACCACTTTGAATGAGAGTGCTACACCCAGTGTCGCAGACCCGCTGAGCGCTACAGCGGCGCTGCAAACCCCGGCATTCAGCCCGCTGTACCAGCAAATCAAGGTGCTGATCCTGCAGAGTTTGCAGAATGGCGAATGGAAACCCAGCGCCGCCATTCCCAGCGAAATCGAATTGGCAACCCGCTACCGTGTGAGCCAGGGAACGGTGCGAAAGGCTGTTGATGAACTGGCGGCGGAAAACCTGCTGGTACGCAGGCAGGGCAAGGGAACTTTTGTAGCCACCCATGCCGAACGTCAGGTGCAATACCGGTTTCTGAATTTGGTACCCGATAGCGGCGATCTGCGCAGCGAAGGTCCGGCGCAGCGTCGTATCGTGGACTGCAAACGCACCCGGGCTTCGGCGGAGGTGGCAAGGGCTTTGGCCCTTCGTGCCAGCGACGCGGTACTCCAGGTGCGCCGGGTGCTGTCGTTTGCCGCTGTACCGACCATCCTCGAGGATCTGTGGTTGCCCGCCACCCCTTTCAAAGGCCTGACGGCCGAGCGCCTGACGGGATACGATGGCCCCATGTATGCACTGTTCGAGACCGAGTTTGGCGTGCGCATGGTGCGGGCCGAAGAGAAAATACGGGCAGTGTTGCCCGACCCGGAACAATGCGCCCTCCTGCAAACCCCCTCCAACACGCCGCTTTTGAGCGTCGAACGCATTGCCTACACCTACAACGATGCCCCCATGGAAATGCGCCGCGGCCTGTACTTGACCGACAGGCATTACTATCGGAATGCGCTGAATTGATGCTTTTTACTGCTGCAAGTCAATTGTCAGGCACAGGCAGTGCAATAGAATTTTGGATCGCTCCATGAATAATTACAACTTAGTTACCTCAACGAAAGCCGACTCATGACCGACGTTAGTTCTCACTCCAAACCCGCCCGCCCGGAATTTCGAAACATTGATTTCGCCAGTCTGCAAAGCTACCGGTGGCCTTTGGCCTCGCTTGCCTCGGGTATGCACCGGGTGAGTGGTGCCATTTTGTTTTTCTTGATGCCGTTCATCATCTGGATGTTTGACAACTCGATTTCCTCGGAAATTTCGTTCGCCAAGTTCAAGGCGGTGTTCAACGTTGGTGTGCTCGGCATTCCTGGGTTTCTTTGGAAGTTGGCACTTCTGGGGGTGATCTGGGCGAGTCTGCACCACTTCATTGCGGGGATGCGACACCTCTGGATGGACACCCACCACCATCATGTCACCAAGGATTTTGGCCGTCAGACGGCCGTGGTCGTGATGGCGATGTCTTTTGGCCTGACTGCCATTCTTGGCGCCAAGCTGTTCGGTCTGTACTGATTCTGGAGTCCCCTATGTCTTCCGTCAATTTTGGTTCCCATCGTCTGGTTGTAGGTGCGCACTACGGGATGCGCGACTGGTTGATGCAGCGGGTAACTGCTGTGTTGATGGCGGTCTTTACCGTCATCGTCATTGCCCAACTGGTTTTCAGCAAAGGGCCGATCGGCTACGAATTGTGGGCTGGCATCTTTGCTGCGCAATGGATGAAGTCGCTGACGTTCGCAGTCATTATTGGCATGCTGTGGCATGTCTGGGTGGGTATGCGCAATGTCTTTCAGGACTATGTGAAGCCCTATGCCGTGCGCTTCGTCATGCACGTTTTTGCCATCGTCTGGTTAACCGCATGCGGCGGATGGGCGATTCAGGTTTTGTGGCGTCTGTAGACCATCAATCCCCTTAGCAAGGCACAGCAATCCAGTGGCAGTTTCCCCGGATTACGGCTGCCTTTAACCGAGACCCAACACACATCATGACTGCAACCTCCAAACTTACTACGCGCAAATTTGACGTCGTCATCGTCGGTGCCGGCGGCGCCGGGATGAGCGCCTCCCTTCAACTGGCCAACGCCGGACTGAACGTCGCTGTGCTGACCAAGGTGTTCCCGACACGATCGCACACCGTTGCGGCGCAGGGCGGCATCGGAGCCAGCCTTGGCAATATGGCCGAAGACAACTGGCATTTCCATTTTTATGACACCATCAAGGGCTCGGACTGGTTGGGCGACCAGGACGCCATCGAGTTCATGTGCCGTGAGGCACCCAAGGTCGTCTACGAACTGGAACATTGGGGTATGCCCTTTGACCGCAATCCGGATGGCACCATCTACCAGCGGCCTTTCGGTGGTCACTCCAGCAATTACGGTGAAAAACCGGTGCAACGCGCATGCGCTGCGGCTGACCGCACCGGACACGCGATGCTGCATACGCTGTACCAGCAAAACGTGAAGGCGCGCACCAATTTCTTTGTCGAGTGGATGGCGCTGGATCTCATTCGTGACGCTGATGGTGATGTCGTCGGCGTGACAGCTCTGGAAATGGAAACCGGTGAAATACACGTGTTGCGGTCCAAGAGCGTGATGCTTGCCACGGGCGGCGCAGGACGCATCTTTGCCGCCTCCACCAACGCCTATATCAATACCGGAGATGGTCTGGGTATGGCTGCCCGGGCTGACATCCCATTGCAGGATATGGAGTTCTGGCAGTTCCACCCGACCGGTGTTGCCGGAGCAGGCGTGTTGCTGACCGAGGGTTGCCGCGGCGAAGGCGCCATTTTGCGCAACAGCAATGGCGAGCGGTTTATGGAACGTTACGCGCCCACCATGAAAGACCTGGCTCCGCGCGACTTCGTGTCGCGCTGCATGGACCAGGAAATCAAGGAAGGCCGCGGCTGCGGCCCCAACAAGAACTACATCAACCTGGACATGACCCATCTGGGCACTGAAACAATCGCCCTGCGCCTGCCCAGCGTGTTCGAGATCGGTCACAACTTCGCCAATGTGGACATTACCAAGGAACCTATCCCTGTGATTCCAACCATCCATTACCAGATGGGTGGCATTCCGACCAACGTGTACGGACAGGTGCTTGCACCCAAGGACGGAAATCCAAGCGCCATCGTCAATGGTTTGTATGCTGTGGGCGAATGTGCCTGCGTCAGCGTGCACGGTGCCAACCGACTTGGCACCAACTCCCTGCTTGACATCGTCGTGTTTGGCCGCGCTGCCGGCAAACACATGGTCCAGTTCAATGACGAGAACGACAACCACAAGCCCGTTCCCGCAAACGGCGCGGACATATCGCTCGAGCGCGTCAACCGGCTCGACACTGCAACGTCGGGTGAGTACTCGCAAAAAGTGGCAGATGACATGCGCGACACCATGCAGGCGCATGCCAGCGTGTTCCGCACCCAGGCCACCATGGACGAGGGCGTGGTCAAGATCGCGGCCATGCGCGAACGCGTCAACAACATTTCCCTGACCGACAAGTCGAAGATTTTCAACACCGCCCGCATCGAAGCGCTGGAAGTTGACAACATGATGGAAGCCGCGCAAGCGACCATGGTGTCTGCGGCGGCCAGAAAAGAATGTCGTGGCGCCCACACCGTGCTGGACTACGACCGACCGGCCGACGATGCCAAGTGCCCGCTGGGGCGCGACGATGTCAACTGGCTCAAGCACACCTTGTGGGACCGTGCCACCAACAGCCTGAGCTACAAACCGGTCAATCTCAAGCCCTTGACTGTCGAGTCGGTGCCTCCCAAGATTCGCACATTCTGATTCCACCGATCTCGCTTTAGAAAGTCCATCATGGCAAAAAGAACCTTCAAAATCTACCGCTACAACCCGGATACCGACGCCAAGCCGTACATGCAAACCCTCGAGCTTGAGCTCGACGGTACCGAGCGCATGCTGCTCGATACGCTGGGCAAGCTCAAAGAGCTTGATCCGACGCTCTCGTACCGGCGCTCGTGCCGTGAGGGCATCTGCGGCTCAGACGCCATGAACATCAATGGCAAGAACGGCCTGGCGTGCCTGGTGAACATGCGCACGCTGCCAGACACCATCGTCCTCAAACCGCTGCCTGGCCTGCCGGTAGTGCGCGATCTGATTGTGGACATGACCCTGTTCTTTAAACAGTACCACTCGATCAAACCCTACCTGATCAATGACAGCATGCCACCCGAGAAGGAGCGCCTGCAAAGCCCCGAGGAGCGCGAGGTTCTCAATGGCCTGTACGAGTGCATTCTGTGTGCCAGTTGCTCTACCAGTTGCCCCGTGTTCTGGTGGAATCCCGACAAATTTGTGGGTCCCGCCGGCTTGCTGCAGGCCTACCGTTTCATTGCGGATAGCCGCGATGAAGCCACCAGCGAGCGCCTGGACAACCTCGAAGACCCCTATCGGCTGTTCCGGTGTACCACGATCATGAACTGCGTCGACGTTTGCCCCAAGAGCCTGAACCCTACAGCCGCGATCGGCAAGATCAAGGAATTGATGGTCCGCCGCGCTATCTAGTCCGATGAGCTCCACTGTGAAAGCTGTTCCCGACGCGCTGATTGGTGAGCGGGAACTGAGCAAGCTGAGATGGCGTTGCCGGCGCGGATTGCTGGAAAACGATCTGTTTATCGACCGGTTTTTCCGGCGCTATGGCGGTTCCCTGACATTCCGCCACGGCGAGGCACTCGGCGCGTTGATGGATTTGAGTGATAACGAATTGCTTGATCTACATCTAGGTCGCAAGAATATTTCTCAGGTACAACCGCGGCTTGATTGTGAAGATGTGCATGAAGTGTTAAGTATGTTGAAAGAAAAACCTTGAAAGGCGAAAAATGAAGCTAGCTGACAACAAAGCCACCCTGTCGTTCAGTAACGGCAGCCCCAGCGTCGAGTTACCCGTCTATCAGGGCAGTGTGGGTCCGGATGTAGTGGACATTCGAAAGCTCTATGCGCAAACAGGCATGTTCACTTACGACCCTGGCTTTCTCTCGACGGCGTCGTGCCAGTCCGCCATTACCTACATTGATGGCGACAAGGGTGAACTGCTGTACCGCGGCTACCCGATTGAGCAGTTGGCCACCCACTGTGATTTCATGGAAACCTGCCACCTGCTGCTGTACGGCAACCTGCCCGACGCCGCTGGCAAAGCCGTATTTACCAAGAACGTCATTCACCACACCATGGTGAACGAACAGATGCAGTTCTTCATGCGCGGCTTCCGCCGTGATGCCCACCCCATGGCCGTGTTGACAGGTCTGGTCGGCGCACTGTCGGCGTTCTACCATGACAGCACGGACATCAACAACCC
>CAJBVC010000884.1 GCA_903958915.1 uncultured beta proteobacterium | reverse complement strand
GCTCCTGCGCACGGGGAAAACCGTCGAACTGGTCGTTCACTAAAGTCATCGACGATTGCCCGGTGCGGAGCTAACAATTCGCGGGGCCGACGGACTCGACCCGACCAGGATCCGCTATTGGGGGTTGGTGCCCTGAAGCGGTCGCCCAGCAAGACCAATTCTCCATTCCTGTCACTCGCTCTGAAAAATCGACTGTGCACTGGACTGCTCTTTTGCAGCGAAGCCGACGGTCTAGAACGGCAGGTTCTTGGAAGCTCGACCTCAATTGGTTTCATGCCAAGACCCGGTGCAGCCGAGTCAAGCCCGCTTGAAGGCTTTGCCACCCCCACATGCAGTCAAGATCAATACTGTTAGCGCGAGAAGAGTCATGGTTTTCATGATTGATTCGAACTGGTGAACCCTTGCAAAGGCTACGGAACGTTGACCCAAAAGCCAAGCCCAGGACCCAGGGTCTTGCCAGCCGAAGCGAAGTCAAGGTATCCATTGGTATTGATGTAGTCGCTCAGCGCAGTGCCACCCAGCGCATCGACGTTGGGGGCGTAGAAATACCACTTGGATTGCGCGTTGTCCCATGCCCATAGGGTTGTTACAGCTGCTTGGGTGTTGAGGGCGCTGGGTGTTTTGGTGTCGCCCGTTGCTATCAGATGCCAGCCAGAGCTGATGTTTTGAAACGCCGTCGTGGGTACCGCACTGACGGTGGGCAAGGCGATGTTGAAGCTGGTTCTTGCGTTGATCCAGAAGCCTTCACCAGCGTTGATGGTGCTGAGGAAGTCATAGCCTTTGCTGTTGGCGTAAGCCTGCCCTCCGTCAGTCTGGCTCGGGGTGTAGAAAGCCCAGTTTGGGTAGTTGATGCCAACCGTTGTTCCAGAGGCAACCCACTTCCAGACGCTTGAAACCTTATTGGTATCGCCAAAGGAGGCGGCCACCGTCATCGGGCTTGAGACGCTATTGCCAACCAGGTTCCAGCCGGGGCTGGCAGTGATCTCGTCCTGGCGCGCAAAGATGCGGATGACGCTGTCGGCATAGCCGGCGGCGATGTATTTCCCGTCGGGCGAGAGACTGATAGCGGTGGTTCCGGTGTAGTTGCCATGGGTGAGGGGATCCGGGCCCTGGAAATCGGATCGCATGGCTGCGGTGTGGCTAAAGACCCGTGTTCCGTTGCGGTCGTAGAGCAAGGCCTGATAACCCCGGCTTCCTAGCGCCATCAGGGTTCCGTCCGGCGTCATGGAAAGGGCGTTGTGCCCGGTACCGAAAATGAATTCCTCGGGGGTGCCTTGCGGCGAAATGTTGGGCAATGCCGGCATGAAGCGTTGCCACAATAGCTGACCTGCGCCATTGAGTGCCTGCAGCAACCCACCGAAGGACGGCATCAGCATGAGGGAGGCGTCTGCCGAAATGCCGGGCCAGGCTTCGTTCGTTGTGTGCGCCAAACGATAGCGCCAGCGCAATTTGCCGTCCTTGTCCCAGCTGAAAATTTCCCGGTTTTTGCCAGCGGCGTAACTGTTGTAGGCCGCGTCGACCTCCAGCCATAAAGGCGACTCGCCCATATTGTTTCGCCAGATCAGATTGCCATTGTCGGCAAACATGGATATGGGGCCACCATGACCAGCGATCAGCCGCTTGCTGTCCGCCGTCCAGCGCGCCTTATAGGCTCCCTGTGGGCCTTGTCCGGCGGCAACGTCGCGGCTGGAGTCCCAGATCACAACGCCAGTGTCGGCATTCATGACGGTGAAGCCTGCGATGCTGGAGCCACTGATACCGTCACCCAGCAAATAGCGCCCATCGGGCGAGAAGCGGACATCGGTGACCCAGGGACTCCCGATGCGCGCTTTGTATAGCAGCGATCCATTCAGATCAACCACATAAGCGAAGCCGTCGTAACAGCCTGCAGCAATTCGGTTTCCGTCACTCGACACATCCAGACCCCAGCACTGTTGTCCGGTTTCGATGCGCCACAACTCCTTGCCAGTCAAATCCACCGCGATGATGTGGCCGGGTGTGCCCGGGTCGACGGGCGGATGCTGACCTTGCACCGACACAACGCGGTCGCTTTTGCCAGCGAAACGGATCCACCAATAAGCCAGCTTGCCGTTGGTAGCCAGTTCACCAGCCAGCTGGTAGCGCGCTTGCACTGCCTGATTCTGAAGAGTGACATTCTGCGTCAGAGTCTGTCCGGTCTGGGGTGCCAGTCCGCCTCGATAGGCCATGGCATAGCCATCGGCTTCGACGGTGATGAAGTAATCCCTGCTGGAATATGGAAAGGTTCTTGGCCCCATGATGGTCTTCATGTCAGCGCTGGACAGCACGCCAAACTGGTACTTGCCATCGGCATCGGTGTGGACATGCTGTTCCAGGTTTTCATTGAAGGCAGCCACGCTGACCAAGGCGTTGGCAACCGGCAAGCCAGTGGTCGATACGATTCGCCCGGCAATGGTGGACGTCGGCGTCCTCCTGAGTTGCATGATCTGATCGTCGCCTAGGAAAGTGACGTTCAAGGTGCCCTGTTGCCCGGTTTCCTTGACCTGGAAGGTGAAGGGCAGCGTGGTTTGCAGGGGCTGTCCGCCCTTCACGTCCTTGCTGACATAAAACTCCAACGTGGTGGTTTCGCCAGCCGCCAGCACGGTGCTCGTGGGCCCCCCGGCAAAGCCGAAGAACTTGAAAAAGTGGAACAACCAATCGGGCTTGGTCGCCAGGATTTCATCCCATGACAGGAGGTCCAGCGTGACGGGTTGGCTGCCCTGGTTCTTGACGACGAAATACAGATTGGTGCTGTTCTCGGTCGGTGTGATCGTGACCGGACTGTAGGTGCTGATGCTGACGGAGCCGAGGCTGAGCGCTAGAGGGGCGTCAGCTGGTGCCTTGATCACGTAAAACGGATCGTTCGAACCCTGCGCCGCCGTGCTGACCGCCAACCCGCATACCAGTGCAAGTGCTGCAATGTTCAGCCGCATGACGTCCCTCAGCAACCGACTGAACATCCCTCCCGACTCGGCAACGCAAAGCGCTTTCATAACGACCCCAAAATCCGTCCAATTCGGTGCGGAATGAGGCGGTCACAACTTTGGACTAAAAGTTGTTCTGGAAATGGGCGTGCGGACCAATACAACCCTGTGCAGCGCCTAACCTCATTGGTTGCTATTGGGAGCACTATTTCGGAAAGTGTCAAGTCGACTGGAAAAATGAAATGCAAGTAGCGTATTTCTGGTCAGATTTTCCGGTGCAAGGGCAACGCGAATGCCGAGTGGAGTCAGCGCAGACGCGCCGCGTGCCAGCAACTTTTCGCGTGGGCGGGCAGATGCGGGGAGGTGTTTGAGGGGCATACAAACGGTTCAGAACGGACACAGCGCTGGGTTTCTACAATAGAGGCCAGTTTATCGGGACTTCTATGACCACCACACTTCCCCGGGTTCAACCTGGATCATTCTTGACACTGCACTATCGCCTGAGCGGCCCCGTGGGCGATGTGATCAACACTTTCGACGGCAGCCCTGCCACGCTCACGTTGGGCACCGGCGCACTGGCACCCGTCGTGGAGCAGTGCCTCATTGGCATGGAGGAAGGTGCGCGCCAGACCTTCGATCTTGCTGCCGGAGCGGCCTTTGGCGACCGCAATCCGGCCATGCGACAGTGGTTGGCACGTTCGGTTTTGGACCAAATGGGTGACACCAGTGAAACCTACCAGGTGGGCGACGCGGTGCAGTTTCCGACCCCCGACGGCATGGGAAAGTTTGCCGGCGTGGTGCTCCAGACGGCTGACGATGGCTCGGTGCTGTTTGATTTCAATCACCCCTTGGCGGGCCAGGCGCTTCGCTTTGAGGCGCAAGTGATTGGAATACTCTGATGCAGGAGATCGTGCTGGCCGAGCCGCGCGGGTTTTGTGCGGGCGTCGACCGGGCTATTGAGATCGTGGAGCGTGCTCTTGCGAAGTTTGGCGCACCCATTTATGTGCGCCACGAAATTGTGCACAACACCTATGTCGTCAATGACCTCAAGGCCAAGGGCGCTATCTTTATTGAAGCGCTAGACGCTGTACCGGCGGGCGCCACGCTGGTATTTTCTGCCCACGGCGTGCCGAAATCTGTGGAGCTGGAGGCGCAACGACGCGGGTTTAGGGTGTTCGATGCCACCTGTCCGCTGGTGACCAAGGTGCATGTGGAAGTAGCCAAACTGCACAGGGAAGGTTATGAATTCATCATGATCGGCCACAAAGGGCACCCGGAGGTGGAAGGAACGATGGGGCAACTGGAAAGCGGCATCCATCTGGTGGAGGATGTGGCAGACGTGGCCCTGCTGCGCCCTTCGCAAAGTGAGAAACTGGCCGTTGTTACCCAGACGACGCTGAGCATGGACGACGCGGCCGAGATCGCTGCTGCTGTGAAGGCGCGTTTTCCGACGGTGCGCGAACCCAAGCAGCAGGACATCTGCTACGCCACCCAGAACCGCCAGGATGCGGTCAAGATGCTCAGCCCCGAGGTGGATCTGGTCATCGTGGTGGGCAGCCCGACCAGTTCCAACAGCAACCGCCTGCGCGAAGTGGCGCAGAAACTCGGTACCGAGAGTTACATGGTCGACAGTGCCGACGAACTGGAGTCGCAGTGGTTTGAGGGTCGCCAACGGGTGGGGCTGACTGCCGGTGCGTCCGCACCCGAGGTGCTAGTGCAAGCCGTGATTGACCGTATACGTGCGTTCGGTGCGGTGTCGGTGCGACGGGTGGAGGGTATTGCGGAGACCGTGAAGTTTCCATTGCCCAAGGGCCTCAAGCTTGACACCTCCGAACAGGAATGAGCCCAGCGCGCATCGATGGCCTTGGCCATCGCTAGAAAATTGATAGCTGCTTACGCAATAAAATAGGGCGCTAGAGCCACTTTTGTTCCATACCCCAGCATCGGCTTGGGGCTACACTTTTTCTTACCATTTTCGCCATGCTAGACATTTCGCTGCTCCGCAAAGACCTTCCCTCGGCAGTTGCCCGCCTGGCCACACGCAAGTCGCCACAAACGTTCCTGAATGTGGAGGCGTTCAGTGCACTGGAGACCGAGCGCAAAACCATTCAGATACGTACCGAAGAGTTGCAGGCCAAGCGCAACACCGCCTCCAAACAGATCGGGATGCTGAAAGGCAAGGGTCAGCACGCCGAAGCCGACGCCGCGATGGCCGAGGTGGGGGGGCTCAAAGCCGAACTGGAAGCCTCTGCCGCCCGTCTCGATGCCATCCAGTCCGAGTTGCAAACCCTGTTGCTGGCGGTACCCAACCTGCCGCATGACAGCGTGCCCCTGGGTGCGGACGAGCACGGCAATGTGGTGGTGCGCAGCTGGGGCGCGGCACGCTCATTCGACTTCCCCGTCAAGGACCATGTGGACCTGGGTGAGCCGCTCGGTCTGGATTTCGCCATGGGCGTGAAGCTGACCGGGGCACGCTTCACGGTGATGAAAGGCCCGGTGGCACGGCTGCACCGGGCACTGGCGCAATTCATGGTGGATGTGCAGACCACCGAGCACGGCTACACCGAGTGCTACACGCCATATATCGTCAACGGTGATACGCTGCGCGGCACCGGCCAGTTGCCAAAATTTGAAGGCGACCTGTTCGCTGCCAAAAAGGGTGGGCAGGAAGGCGAAGAGCAGCCCGACAACACCGCGCTGTACCTGATCCCCACCAGCGAAGTGCCGCTGACCAATTTTGTGCGCGACGAGGTTCTGGCGGAAAGCGCATTGCCGATCAAGCTGACCGCGCACACGCCCTGTTTTCGCTCGGAGGCCGGCAGTGCCGGGCGCGACACGCGTGGCCTGATTCGCCAGCACCAGTTTGACAAAGTGGAAATGGTGCAAATCGTGCACCCCGACAAGAGCTATGAAGCGCTCGAGGAAATGACACGACACGCAGAGGCCATTTTGCAGAAGCTCGGCCTGCCCTATCGCGTGATGAGTTTGTGCACTGGGGACATGGGCTTTGGTGCGTCCAAGACGTATGACCTGGAAGTGTGGTTGCCCGCACAAAACACCTTTCGCGAAATCAGCTCGGTGTCGAACTGCGAAGCTTTCCAGGCGCGCCGGTTGCAAGCCCGGTTCAAGAACGCCCAGGGCAAGAACGAACTGGTGCACACACTCAACGGCTCCGGCCTGGCCGTGGGGCGGACCTTGGTTGCAGTCTTGGAGAACTACCAGAACGCCGACGGTTCCATAACCATCCCGGAAGTGTTGCGCCCTTACATGGGTGGTCTGGCAGTTCTCAAGGCCTGATAGAATTCGCGCTTCGTTTCGACCGATGCGAACAGTTTAGGAGCGGTGGCAGAGTGGTCGAATGTACTTGACTCGAAATCAAGCGTACCGCAAGGTACCGTGGGTTCGAATCCCACCCGCTCCGCCATGCAAAGTTTCTTCAAATCTTCAATCTTTCAACCGCCGCCCACAAGCTGTTGATCTGATTGAATTTTTCGCAGTCAGCGCCTGACCAGACCTTGAAGAAGGCCCCTTCATACAAGGGCCTCAGCGCGATTGAGACGCTGTTCCGCTCAGAACCACCTGACTGAGCGAGTTCGAAAAAATCCAACTAGAACAACGATTTGCGCGATTTTTCCGTAATCCCCGTTGCCGTACTGCCGCGAAAAAGTCAGGAGCTTTTGCGGGAATCCATGATTCATGCGGGTTTCGAGCGGAGGGGATTCGAAATGCTTGGCCGCAAGACTGGGGTCGTTGACTTTTGTCATAATCGATGGGTGCAGACCTCGCGCAGCT
>CAJBVC010000883.1 GCA_903958915.1 uncultured beta proteobacterium | reverse complement strand
CCAGGCGGCTACCGTTTTGGGCATCACGGCAGTGGTGATGGCCACCGGGTGCAGGAATGTGCGGCCACCCAAGCGTTTGTGCGGGTCGGGTGCTTTGGAGCGCATCAGCAGGGCTGGCGAGTTGATGGAGCCACCCGCCAGCACATAGTGTTTTGCTATGACTTTGGTAGCTGTCTGCGCACTATTGACGGGCGCTGCGTTCGGTTTTACTGCAATGCATTGGACGCCCGTGATGCGCCCATTGCTGATGTCAAAGCGCTCGGCGCGCGTCTCTACCAGCAGCGTGGCGCCTTGGTCCAGCGCAAAGGGAATGGTGGTGACCAGCATCGACTGCTTGGCGTTGGTCGGGCAGCCCCTGCCGCAGGAACCCAGGTTGTAGCAGCCCTTGACGTTGCGCTTGATGTTGTCTGCGGGAATGCCGAGTTTGAGGGCACCGCGGCGCAGCAACTCATTGTTTTCGTTGGGCGAGGTGAGCCAGGTTTCGATGTTCAGGCGCGTTTCGGCCTGCTTGAAGTAGGGCTCCAGCGCAGCAGTCGTAAAGTCTTTCAGACCGAACTGCTCCTGCCAGAACTTCAGTGTGTCAGGCGGTGTACGAAAAGAGCTGGTCCAGTTGACGGTGGTAGTGCCGCCTACGCTGCGACCTTGCAGAATGGTGATGCCCTTGTCTTTGGTCTTGCGCCCCGCGCCTTCCTGGTACAGCGAGGCATAGGCCTCGGGTTCGAGCTGCTTGAAGTCGGTGCTGGACTTGAGTTGGCCTTCTTCGATGATGACGACGTTCAGCCCCGCCTTGGTCAACAGCTCGGCGGTGATGCCGGCGCCTGCTCCGGAGCCAATGATGGCGACATCACAGGTCAGGGTGGCGGGCACGGCGCCATGTTTGCCACCCAGTACTTTCCAGCCGCGCTGCAGGCCTTCAAGGATGGGGTCGGGAAGGTTACTCATAGGATGCAATCGTGATAGGTTAGACGGGTGAGGGCGCGGCGCGCTAGACCGGTATGGGGCCGGGATAGCCCAGCAGCGCCCAAGACTCCTGCCCTGAAAAATAGGGCACGCAAACGAGATCGTGCAGTCCCTGGTAAGCCTGAATGCGCAAGTCCATGCCGGAGGTGCGCATGGACTGCAGTGCTGTGACCATCTCTGCGGACGTGGCGGCTTCCCAGGGGGCCGATAAGCCCACAATGCCGCGGCGTCCTGCCGCCGTGGCCAGCAACCCGAAGAGCTGTGACAGCTCGGCCTGCACATGGAGCGGCAAGCCTGCAATGAAGGTGTCGGTGCGCGCCATCATGCCGTCCAGAATACGCTGGCGCGGCGCTGCATCGGCAGGCAGTGAGCCCGCCAGCATGCCTTGCGCAACCTGGGTGAGCACCAGTCGGGTGGAGGGGGTAATCTTGCCGTCGACCAGACCGGGTTGCATGAGTGCTACGGCACCGCCGGCCACGGCCAGCAGGACTGCCGAGGCGATGCCCAGTTTAAGAAAGGTCCGGCGCTGGTGGTGAGGAGGCAGGTGGGACATGGTTGTTGAGTATCCGCTTATTTCTTGGTGATGAAGTTCAGGTAGGTGGTGGCGAATTTGCCGTACGGCGGCCACATGAACT
>CAJBVC010000882.1 GCA_903958915.1 uncultured beta proteobacterium | reverse complement strand
GACACTTAGTGCACCACCACCTGATTCCAAGCGCAATCGTGCGCCGAACCCTGATCACTGCTGCCGCAGTGGCGATCACTCTCACCGCCATCACAAGCGCCCATGCAGAAGAGACGCATCGGCGCACGCTCGCCGAACAGTTCATTCATGATGCCAAGGAGGGGAAAATCAGTCCGGAAAATGGCGATGGAGGTGTGCAGGAGCTGATCGTGAAGCGCAGTGTCCCGATCTCCTACAAGTACATCAACACCCTGATGAACACCCCCAACGCGTTTGGTCCTGGCGTCGCCTGCACCATATGCCACAGCTCCACCGACAACAGCAAGAGCTACCGCGGCCTCGATCTCTCCACCTGCAAAGGCATCAATGAAGGCTCCACCGAAAAGCCCAAACGCAAACTTTTTGTGGCGGGCACTGATCCGAAACGCGATGTCCTGATTCGCCGTCTGCGCAACAACCGCATGCCTCTCGGAGCAGGCTTTCATATCACCACCAATAGCCCCAACATTGAGCTGGTCACCCAATGGATTGCGGATGGCGCCAAGAACGACGAGCATTTCAACAAGAACGTACTGCCACTGTTCGCCGCAGCGAACGCCTTCGGGCCTGACACGCCGGCCTGCACCGCCTGCCACATGTCCAACCAGGAACCGCCCAGCTTCCACGAACTCAACCTGAATACTTATGCTGGTGTCATGCTGGGCGCAGACTCCGTGGCCAAGGGCGTGGACAAGGCGACCAAAGTGGTGGTTCCTGGCAAGCCGGAGCTCAGCTTCCTATGGCAACACCTTGCTGAAGACCGCATGCCTCCTGGCATCAGCCCTGGAGAAAACCGCGACCACCCCAACACCACGATCCTGTCGCAATGGATCAAACAGGGAGCCAAGTGCAACTAGGAGAGGCGGCGTCATTTCGCCCTTCTCGCCGCCACATGCTGGCGGCTTTGCTCGCCGGTGGAGCTTGGCCCTGGAGCGCCAGCGCCGCAACGTCGCGCGCTGTGCGGCCGGTGCGGGTGCTGCACCGCTGGGATAGCGGTAGTGCACTGCTGGCACCCCTGGGCTACCAGCAAGGACAGCTCCTTTTCGCCGGTGACCGCAGTGTTGGAAGGATTGATGCCGCGACGCAAGCGCTGGTGTGGCGTGTTGCGCACGGCTCGGTTCAGCCCGCCGTATTTCGGCCCCGCAGTACGGGAGCTCTGGTGCTTTCTGGCAGCCTCGCAGAAATGGGCGCCTGGGGCTTGGCGGATGGTCGGCCCGCGTGGCGCTATACCGCCGATATCCAGTTGGGCACGCCCTGTGTCACCGAGCAGCAAACATTCATGGGCGACGGACACCACTTGCTGGCGTTGGACAACGCCAGCGGTAAAGCCGCCTGGCGCTTTGCAGGCACTCCCGATACGCTGACTTCCTACGCGCCCACAGTCGCTGGCAGCACCGTGCTGTTTGGCCCGGGTAACGGCCGGCTGTACGCCTTGTCTACAGCGACTGGAGAATTGCTCTGGACACTGGACCGCAGCCCGGAGTGGCAGTATCTGCGCCAGCTGCACATCAGTGGTGACATCCTCGTCGCCGGCAGCTACAAGGAGCTCCTGTATGGCATTTCGATCGCCACTGGAGCGGTCTTGTGGACGTTCAACGCCGGCAATTTCATCAACTCGCACCATGTTGCAGGTGACACTGCCTACCTCTGGTCGCCTACTGGATGGATATTCGCCATCGACGTGGAGACAGGCAAAGTCCGTTGGCGGCACCAAACCAATAACTACCGTCAGTCCAGCGCCAATTGGGGGCCGTTGATGGCGGAGTTGACCTCCCACGGCGACTATTTGTATGCCCTGGATATGCGCAACGTGCTGCACATTCTGGTCAAGCAGTCGGGCGAAGAGCTAATGCAGGTCCCGTTCGGTTATTCTTTACGACCCTCTGTCGTACCAGTGCCAAACGACCAGGCCATGGTGGCGACCGAGCGAGGCGAAATTCAACACGCGCAGTGGTAAAACGCTGCAATGCCCGCCTGACGGTTTAGTGGCAAGGAACCCAACATGCAGAACTGTGAAACGACAGACCTCCCGGGGCTTTGCGGAGTTCAGATTCGGACGACCGCAGACCATGCCCCTGCGCTATCCACCCTGCAAATTCTGGGTCTCTTTAACCTGTCGGACCTGGAGCCCCACGTCGACCGTGAACTCACCGCAGTGTCGGATGGTTTCACATTGGGCCTGCATCTAAAGCCGCACATTGCCAATGGTTGGGCACCAGAATCAAATACGCTCGCGCTCAACCAAGCCTTGCAGCTCGACACATGGCTGCGGCCAGACGATCTCACCCGCGAGGTGGTGGTGGCTATGCTGATGGCGCCAGTAGCCCATGAATTTCCCAGTGTGCAGGAGTTCGAGTCGGCCGTGCGCATCCGCTGCAATGTGGTGCAGGCGGCGCGAAAAACCTCACTGGCGTTTCACACCAGTGAAGCCGAACGGCCGCTCGATTGTTGGATCTACGACGACCATGAGGGCTTTCTGTTGCGCTCCGGGTCTTCACTGGTCACCGCGCTGAAGAAAGCCACCCAGCCGGAGTATTCAGGAGCCCTGTACTCGTTCTCCTGTTACCGCGCATCCGAGTATGTGATTCTGCTGGGCATTGCGCAGGAGTTACAGCATCGCAATCCGGACCTTTACCTGCAATTGGAAACCTTGTGGACGCAGCGCACCATCAAATCTGGGCAGTTTCACGACGTTTTTCTGCGTGAGCAGGGTTCCATGGAGGTGCCACTGCCACCCTATTTCTTTGTGCCTGGCGACCGCACCTGGTTCCGCAACCCCGACGAAGCTTCGGCAGACGCCTCAGGGTTTGAGGGCTCCTGGGTCATCTATCTGGGCGCCGG
>CAJBVC010000881.1 GCA_903958915.1 uncultured beta proteobacterium | reverse complement strand
TGTTTTGCTGAAAGTGACGAGTCCCTGTGCCGTCTGGCGTTTGGCTCTGCGGTGGACTTTGAGGTGTTGCAACGACAGGGCTATGCCACCTTGCCACTGCCAGACGCGCCGTTTGCAAAGGGCGGATTCCCAACCCCCTCCAGGCGCTGTGAGTTCGTGAGTGCGCGGCTCTCGGCGATGGGCCTGGATGCGCTGCCCACCTATGTGCCCAACCATGAGCCGATTGGCAGCTCCAAACTGTTTCCATTGGCAATGATTTCGCCACCGGCCCGCAATTTCCTGAACTCCAGCTTTGTCAACGTGAAGAGCTTGCGCGACATCGAGGGCGAACCGATTCTGGAGATGCATGCCGGCGACGCACAAGTGCGCGGAATTGTGGATGGGCAGACGGTGTGTGTGTTTAACCAGCGTGGCGAATACCAGGTAAAGGCTCGGGTCTCAGCCCGAGCGCGCCCCGGCGTTGTCAATGGACTAGGGGTTTGGTGGCGCAAACTGGGACTGGCCGGAACCAACGTGAATGAAGTCACCAGCCAGGCCCTGACTGACATGGGCCGCGGCCCCACCTTCTACGACTGCCTGGTGGAAGTAAAGCCTTTCAGGCCTGAAGCGGCCGTGGATAGTGCGT
Source organism: uncultured beta proteobacterium (assembly GCA_903958915.1). GTDB lineage: Bacteria > Pseudomonadota > Gammaproteobacteria > Burkholderiales > Burkholderiaceae_C > Allorhodoferax. The sequence goes on along the minus strand of CAJBVC010000881.1, from coordinate 3,164 downwards.
AAGCAGCTATCAAAAGCAGAGCAAGTGGGGCTGTGATGACATCCCGCCAGTAAGTCCCTAGCCGGAGCGCAGAAGCCAAATGGGCTGTTCAGGCCCCCCTCGCCCGACGGGGGCGAGGGGCTGGGGGAGTGGGGAGTTAAAAGAGAGCCAGTGTCAGCGCAAATTCCCCGTGTGCCCCAGGGAATAACGCCCGGGCTGGGGCCAGACGGTCAGCCCATGAGGTTCCATGCCCACATCGATCTTGGTAACCGCGCCATTGCTGGTGTCGATGCGATAGACCACGTCGTCAAACCGACCGGAGAGCCACAGCCACTTGCCGTCGGCGCTGACATTGCCCATGTCTGGGCTGCCACCGCCGGGAATGGGCCATTGTGCGGAGATCTTTTCAGTGTCGAAATCGATCACCGTCACGCTGCCTGGGCCCTTACGCGGGCCGTGAATCTTGTGCGAACCCCGGTTCGTCACGTAAAGTTTTTTGCCGTCGCGGCTCGGGTACAGGCCATGCGCGGCCACACCTGTCATGATGAAACCGACTTCCTTCAGATTCTCACCGTCGATGATATGGACGCCATCGGCATCCATATCGGCGACATAAAACCGTTTGCCGTCAGGTGATATGCGGATGTCCTGCGGCATGCCTTGGGTGTCGGTACAGATCTCGGTGGCAGGGGGTTCGTTCTTGGTGAGCGGCTTGTCAACAAAGCGGATTTTTGGCATGGTCAATTTCAGGTAGCCCAGCACCTTGCGTTCCACCAGGTCGATTTTGGTGATACTGCCTTGAAACTCGCAGGTAAAGATGCCGTAGCGGCCGTCGATGGAAAAGTCAGCGTGGTTGATGCCAGCACACTGCGGTACCGCAATCGAGTACTGCAACTCCATGGTCTTGGGATCGCGAAAATCCAGACGCTTGCGCGCTTCCGCCACCACGATGGCGGATTTGCCGTCGGGGCTGAAATACATGTTGTAGGGGTTATCCACAGGAACATTTTTGCCCGGCTTACCGGTGCGCGGGTCCACCGGTGTGAGGCTACCGTCAGTGCCCCGCTCGGCGTTATTGGCCACCCACAGCGTGCGCAAGTCCCACGAGGGCACCACGTGCTGTGGGCTGCGCCCCACTTTGAATTTGTCCACCACTTTCAGCGTGTTGGGGTCGATCACTGAGACGTTGTTGCCGCGCAGGTTGGGCACATAAATGCGCTCCAGATCGTCTTTCAGCGCCGGCGACACGCGGTCGGGTGCCGTTTCGCTGTACAGGTTTCTGGCATCGATAACGGCGGGCATGCCCGCAATGGTGCTGATGGTTTGCACCGGGGTGGAGGGGGAAGGTGCGACCGCACCGATACCGGTGGGCATCAGAATCAATACCCCAAAAGCCCCCACCAGCAGGGTCACACCAATCGCTTGTACTTTCTTCGTTGCAATCATGGTCTTCAAGTCAATGTTCCAGGGATTATTCGTTGGCACGCTTTTGTAGCGCATGGCGAATGGCTTTTACCGAGGCGTCGATTATCTGTTGAACTCCCACTCGCCCGGCCTCGACATTGGAGCGACGTGGGTCGCCATAGGTTCCATCGGCAGCGCTGAAGCCTTTGGCATCTGTGAGACGGTCCGCGCGCACCAGCATGGGGTCGACCGCCATTGCCAGCGAGGTGTCGGCAAGACCCGCGTGGGTGCCGATTTCTGCTGCGCTGTAGCCCCTCGCTTTGAGGGTCTGGACAAAGTCGGTTTGCGTGGCCTGGTAGTACTCGGTCAGCGCATGGACGCGTGCCGTCGGATCACGGGCCCACTCGCGGTTCAGTTTGTTGGCCACACGCACCAGATTCTTCTGGTAACCGCCGTGGTCTCCGAGCAGCACAATGTCGCGCAGGCCGTGTTGCTTCAAGCTGCGTGCCGTGCTTTCAATTAGCGCTTCAAACACTGTGTCGGGAATCGTCAAAGTTCCGCTGAAGCGCATGTGAGCCACCGGGGGATGTGCAGTGCCCTCGGGAACATACGCAACCACCGGGGCAACCACTGTTTTTCCAAGGGCGCGGGCAATCTGCTCAGAGAGTAGCCGCACCCGCACGTTGTGCTTTCCTAGCACCATGTGCGGGCCATTTTGCTCGGTCCCTCCGATCGGGATCAGGACCGTGGTGGTGCCTGTGGCAATGCTTTCTCGCAGTTCAGGCGACGTCCAGTCCTCCAGAAATACGCTGCCTGACGCACTTGATGGCGTGCTCGCCCTGGCTGATAGGGCGCCTAGTGCGCAGCACAACGACAGCAAACAAAGGAAGGCGAATCTTGTGCGGGAGCGAAGCATGAAAGAACACAGTCTGCGTGCGAAGGGGCAGCCATCATAGCCCTGCGCCGATCAACCGGCACCTGATGCACCACTTACACTGGGCCACGCGAATCTTCTTTCCAGATTCACCTTCGGTCACTACCGTGCGAATTTCACGACATCACTTTCTGGCGTGGGCTCTGTTGGGCGTAGCGACCCTGCACGGTTTGGTCCTGCAATGGTTCCGGGTGCAGGCTGTGGAACAGAGTCCTTTGCAACGCATGGCGGCGCCAATGCTGCTGCGCGCTTTGGAGGCTGTGGAGGTGCGTGCCAAGCCCAAGCCGCCTGATAAGGTGGTGCGCGGAATCGCATTGCCGGTTTCCGGTGGCGCTGAGTCGGTCGGGCGCTTTTTGCTGCCCACTGTCGTGCCACCGAGCGAACCCGGTCCAACACCGATGGAGGCGGATGTGCCAGCGCCGCTGCCATCCCTAGGGCTGGATGAGTTTCAGAGCCTTTTGCCGCTTTCCAAACTCGACGGGGCGATTCGCGATGCAGGTGGCTGGCCGATGGATACACGGCTCAGCTATACACTGCGCGGCCATTACCGTGGCGAATTGCACGGATCGGGGTCGGTCCAGTGGCAGCAAGCCCAAGGACGCTACCAGGTGGAGGTCAATCTGCGGATGGCATTGCTGTTTGGTCTGTCCCTGGTCAGTCAGGGCGAGGTGCGCGATGTGGGTCTTGTGCCGCAGATCTATGAGGAGCGGCTGGTTGGTCGCACACGGCGTGTGGTGCTCGATGGTGTGGCGGTGAAGTTCGCCGATGGCAACGCCATTCGGCAGCCGACTGGTGTGCAAGATACCGCAAGCCAATTCGTGGAGTTGTCCAGGCGCTTTGCCACCGG
>CAJBVC010000880.1 GCA_903958915.1 uncultured beta proteobacterium | reverse complement strand
GCCGTCAATGCAGATGCCGCCACGGCTTTGGCCAAAAAGAGTGGCTGTCTGAAGTGCCACGCCATTGACAAGGACAAGAATGGCTCATCTTTCAAGAAGATTGCCGAAAAGTGGAAAGGCAAGGCTGATGCCGAAGCCAAACTCATGGACAGCCTCACCAAGTCACCCAAGGTCAAGCTGAAAGACGGCACCGAGGAAGAGCACAAGGCCATCGACACCAAGGACGCGGCCGAGATCAAGAACGTGATCGGCTGGATTCTTGCTCAGTAAGAAACGACCCTGGCGCACGCCAGGATTGCGTGTTCAGCTACTGAATTGATAGTGAATTCCGCGGGGCACTAGTCCTTCGGGATTTCTCGTGGCTGGCCATTGTCGTCTATCGCTACATACGTCACGGAGGCCTCCGTCACTTTGATGTACTGACCCTGCGCGCGGAAGCGCTCTGCATAAACTTCCACCTTCACCGTGATGGATGTGCGCCCGATGCGGCTGACCTTGGAGAAGAAGCTCAGGATATCGCCCACCCGCACCGGCTGTTTGAAAATAAATTCATTCACCGCCACCGTGGCCATGCGCCCTTTCGTGTAGCGCGCGGGCAGTACGGAGCCCGCCAGGTCCACTTGCGCCATGACCCAGCCGCCAAAGATGTCGCCATTGGCGTTGCAGTCGGCAGGCATGGGGATGACTTTGAGCACCAATTCTTCATCGGTGGGCAGTTGGACGCTGGTGGGGCTGGTATTTTTCGACATGGGCACAATCCTATCCTGCTGAAAACAACGATTGTCTCCCATGCGCCCACACGGCCATTCCCTTCCTCTTGCACCAAACGCGGCACCAGTGCCGGGTGCTGCTCCCAAATCCGACTGGGCAACGCTGGCCCGGCTGGTTCCCTATCTTTGGACCTACAAGTGGCGCGTTATCGTGGCGCTGGTCTTTGTGGTTGGCGCCAAAGTTGCCAACGTCTCTGTGCCGATACTGCTCAAGGACATTGTCGACAGTATGAGTTTCCAGCCCGGCAATCCCGCGATGGTTCTGGTGGTGCCGGTGGCCTTGCTGTTTGCCTATGGTGCCTTGCGGCTGTCTGCCACCATGCTCAACGAACTGCGCGAACTGGTGTTTGCCAAGGCGACACAGGGCGCGGCACGCAGCATTGCGCTGCAGACCTTTGAGCATTTGCACGCGTTAAGCCTGCGCTTTCACCTGGAGCGCCAAACCGGTGGCATGACACGCGACATTGAACGCGGTGTGCGCGGCATTGAGTCGCTCATTCAGTTTCTGCTGTTCAGCCTGCTGCCCACTTTGCTGGAAGTGGTCATGGTGGTGACGATTCTGAGCGTGAAGTTCGATTTATGGTTCGCATGGATCACGCTCGCGGCGCTGGTGGCGTACATCATTTTCACGGTGCTGATCACCGAGTGGCGTACCAAGTTTCGCCGCCAGGCCAATGAGTTTGACTCGGCGGCCCATACCAAGGCGGTGGACTCCCTGCTGAATTACGAGACGGTGAAGTATTTCAACAACGAGAAGTTTGAAGCCAGCCGCTACGACGTGAGTCTGGAGCGATTGCGTGAGGCGCGTCTCAAGAGCCAGACCACGTTGTCCTTGCTCAATACCGGGCAACAACTCATCATCGCCACCGGGCTGGTGGCCATGCTGTGGCGCGCCACCCAGGGTGTGGTGGATGGCACCATGACGCTCGGCGACCTGGTGATGGTGAATGCCTTCACGATTCAGGTCTTCGTGCCGTTGAACTTTCTAGGGGTGATTTACCGAGAAATCAAACAGAGCCTGACCGACCTGGAGAAGATGTTTGGCCTGATGGAGCGTGAGCGCGAGGTGGCCGACGTGCCGGGGGCGCAGGCCTTGCAACTGTCGGAGTCGACCAGCCTGGCGTTTGAGAACGTGAGCTTTCACTACGACCCGGCACGCCCCATCCTGCACCACATCAGCTTTGAAATCCCGGCTGGCAAAACGGTGGCCGTGGTCGGGCCGTCGGGCTCAGGCAAGTCCACGCTGGCGCGGTTGCTGTACCGCTTCTACGACGTGCAGCAGGGGCGCATTTTGATCGAGGGCCAAGACATCAAACAGGTTACCCAGTCCAGCGTGCGCCAGGCCATTGGCATCGTGCCGCAGGACACCGTGCTGTTCAACGACACCGTGGAGTACAACATCGCCTACGGAAAGCCGGGCGCCACGCGGGCGCAAGTGGAGGAGGCGGCTTCCTCCGCGCATATCCACAGCTTCATCGCAGCCACACCTCTGGGCTACGCCACCATGGTAGGCGAGCGCGGGCTCAAGTTGTCTGGCGGTGAGAAGCAGCGGGTGGCGATTGCGCGCACCCTGCTCAAGAACCCGCCAGTTCTGATCTTTGATGAAGCCACCTCGGCCCTGGACTCCGCCAACGAGCGCGCCATTCAGGCCGAGTTGCAAAGCGTGGCCCGCAACAAGACTACGCTGGTGATTGCGCACCGCCTGTCCACCGTGGTGGATGCGCATGAAATTCTGGTGATGGAGGCCGGCCGCATCATCGAGCGCGGCAACCACGCCACCTTGATGGCGCTGCAGGGTCGCTATGCCGAGATGTGGGCTTTGCAGCAGAGTTCGGAGTGAAATCAGCCTCCAGAGCCCGCAGGATAAGCGCAAGGCGCTCCTGAATATGTAGCAGCTTGTTGCTGCCCGTATGCGTTGCGTTGTGGTGGAGCCGGTGGACCGGGTGTCCCTTCCCTGGCTTGTGCTCGCGGTCGGTCCGTTACTGGTAGCGTCGGTTATTGCGTCAACACTGTGGCTGGAGCGCCGAGTCTGTGGCAACCGCGAATTGCAGGCCGACGAAGGGACACCCGGTCCACCGGCTTACCGGGGTGTGTTGCAGTCAAAGCGGACATCTTTCAAGTTACCGCATGGCAGTGGTTTGGTACGTTGCCAGATTCTTGCCGTACCAAGTTTGTAGCCCCGTGTACTGCATACCCAGGCGTTGCATGACATTGATAGACGCGACATTGTCCGGATGGCATACGGCATAGAGTTCGTCTGCATGGACCGTATCGAAGGCAAAGCCAGCAATCGCCCGCGCCGCTTCGCTGGCCATTCCCTTGTGCCAGCAATCGCGTCGAAGCCTCCAGCCAATTTCCAGCGGGCAGGTTGGATCGGGCGATACCGTTGCCCCCCGGCGCAAGTTCTGCAGGGCACCCGCACCCACGATTTCCCCGGTCTCCTTTTCAATGAAACTCCACCACGAGTACCCGAACTCGCTCCAGCGTTGTTTGACCCGCTCAACGAACACCACAGTCTCGTCACGCGTCTCTGGCCGCCCCGATAGGTAGCGCATGACCTCTGGGTCAGAGTTCATTGCACTCAAACCATCCACATGATGGTCTGTGAACGGTACGAGGCTCAGTCGTTCGGTAGTGAGGACGGTCATAGCGAAGACGCAAGAGGCTCTGGGGTTGCCGGAAAGGCTGGTGTGACCCTGTGTGAAGGTTACCGTTGATTTTATTCTTGACCTCTTCGCCAACCAGTTCAGTAAGGGAAATTCGGCGCAACGTTCGACGTGCTTGCCGTCTTCACGCTAGCGTGTGACGCGGTAGGTCATGGCTAGACCCGATGCCATCCGCGCATAATTGTGCCCATGGAAACCAAATGGCTTGAGGATTTTGTTTCGCTGGCGGAGACGCGCAGTTTCAGTCGTTCGGCCCAATTGCGCCATGTGACACAACCCGCTTTTTCCCGGCGCATCCAGTCACTCGAGGCGTGGGCCGGAACCGATCTGGTGGACCGTAGCAGTTACCCGACCCGTCTCACACCGGCGGGCGAGACACTCTACGACCAGTCGATGGAAATTCTGCAAGCGCTTCAAAGCACTCGCGCCATGCTGCGTGGCCATACAGCCGCAGGACACGACTTCATCGAATTCGCGGTGCCGCACACGCTGGCATTTACGTTTTTCCCGGCCTGGGTCACGAATCTGCGTGAGCATTTTGGCCCGATCAAAAGCCGCCTGATTGCACTCAACGTGCACGACGCCGTGATGCGACTGGTGGAGGGTAGTTGTGACTTGTTGATCGCCTACACCCATCCGTCCCAGCCGTTTCAACTCGATGCCGACCGTTATGAGATGGTGAGTCTGGGGGAAGAAGTGATTGCGCCCTATGTGCGGGCAGATGTGGATGGTGAGCCTCTGTATGCATTCCCTGGCAAGCTGGACAAGCCCTTGCCTTACCTGGGCTACGCACCCGGAGCCTATCTGGGCCAGGTGGTGGACCTGATCCTGAAGCAATCGATTACCCCGATGCACCTGGACCGCGTGTACGAGACCGACATGGCCGAGGGGCTCAAGGCGATGGCGCTCGAAGGGCACGGCATAGCCTTCCTGCCCCAGAGTGCCATTCGCAAGGAATTGCGCAGCAAGAAACTGGTGAGCGCCGTGCCCCATGGCTTTCCAACCATGCAGTTCACCATGGACGTGCGGGCCTACCGAGAGCGGCCGATTGGCAAGGAAGCGCATCGTGTGGGAGGCAGGGCCCACAAAAGCGCTGCACAAGCCCTCTGGGCGCACCTGACCGCCGGATAAACAAACCCCATTGAATTTCAGGAATATTGACCTCATGACTGACACGCTGACCCTGACCCGCCCCGACGACTGGCATGTGCACCTGCGTGACGGTGATGCACTGCAAGCGGTGGTCCCTCATACCGCGGCCCAGTTTGCCCGTGCCATCGTCATGCCCAACCTGCGCCCTCCGGTGACCACTGCAGTGCAGGCGGTGGCCTATCGCGAGCGTATTCTTGCGGCGGTTCCACAAGGCGTGTCGTTTACTCCGTTGATGACGCTTTACCTCACCGACAATTTGCCCGCCGATGAGATTCTGCGAGCCAAAGACGTCGGTGTGGTGGCGCTCAAACTCTATCCGGCAGGAGCCACCACCAACAGCGACGCCGGGGTGACCGATGTAAGGAAGACCTACGCCACGCTCGAAGCTATGCAACGCGCCGGCATGCCCCTGCTGGTGCACGGCGAGGTGACCGCCCCTGAGATTGACCTGTTCGACCGCGAGGCGGTGTTCATCGACACCCAGCTGATTCCGTTGCGCAAGGATTTTCCTGAGCTGAAGATCGTGTTTGAGCACATCACCACCCGCGAAGCGGCGCAGTATGTTGCAGAGGCTGACCGCTTCACAGGCGCGACCATCACCGCCCACCATCTGCTCTACAACCGCAACGCCATTTTCACCGGCGGTATTCGGCCCCACTACTACTGTCTGCCAGTACTCAAACGCGAAGTGCATCGTCTGGCATTGGTGCAGGCCGCCACCAGCGGTAGCGACAGGTTTTTTCTGGGTACCGACAGCGCCCCGCATCCCACGCACCTAAAGGAGCATGCGAGCAGCTGCGCAGGTTGCTATACCGCCTTGAGTGCCATGGAGTTGTATGCCCAAGCGTTCGATGCGGCGGGCGCGCAGGACAAACTTGAAGGCTTTGCCAGCTTTTTTGGTGCCGACTTTTACGGCCTGCCGCGCAACACCGGCACCGTCAACCTGCGCCGCGAGAACCTGACCCTGCCCGAGAGCGTTGCCTTTGGCGATGCCACCCTCAAGCCTCTGTGCGCTGGCGAGACCTTGCCGTGGCGCATGGTGTAGGAGGGGATGCGGGGTGGTAGAGGCTTCTGCGCAGGTCAAGGAGGAGACCGCGCAGCGGGCGGGGGACACGGAGCAGAGGCCT
>CAJBVC010000879.1 GCA_903958915.1 uncultured beta proteobacterium | reverse complement strand
GGACTGCCAGGCGCTGCGCGCCGGCATCTGGGTGGCGGCAGTATCAAGAATGTGCGTCGGTCGTACCATGGTCGGCATTGTGCAACCAAACGCGTTCGCCAGAGATAATGCAGCCATGCGCATTCCGTTTACCAAAATGCAGGGAGCCGGCAACGACTTTGTTGTGCTGGACGAGACGCGCTCGCGCCTGGGGTTGACCGCGGCGCACTACCGTTTTTTGGGAGATCGGCATTTTGGCGTTGGCGCGGACCAGGTTCTGACGGTGCGACCCTCACCCGGCGAAGGCATTGACTTCGAATACCTGATCCACAACGCCGATGGTGCCGAGGTGGAGCAGTGCGGCAATGGAGCACGCTGCTTTGCCCGCTTTGTGCGCGATGCCGGCCTCACCACCAAAGATCAACTTCGGGTCAAGACCCAAAAAGGCATCATCGAGCCGCACCTGACTGCGGACGGCCGTGTCACGGTGAACATGGGTGAACCGGTGTTTGCGCTGGAGCAAATCCCTTTTGACGCTGTCGGTCTGGAGTTTGTGCCCCAAGGCGAGTGGGGGGGGTGGGTGCTCGGAGGCGAGGCGGCAGAACTTTCTGCTCCGTGTCCCCCGCCCGCTTTGCGGGCTCCTCCTTTACCTGCGCAGAAAGCTCAACCGCCTCACATCTGCGGGCTTGCTGGACGTGCGCAAAGCGCTTCATTATTGATAGCGCCCGTGTCGATGGGTAACCCCCATGCGGTGACGCTGGTGGACGATGTGGACAGCACGCCGGTTCAGATTCTTGGCCCCCAAGTGCAACAAAGCGGCCATTTTTCCCAGGGCGTGAATGTGGGCTTTCTGCAGGTGATTGACCGGGGCCATGTGCGCCTGCGGGTGTTTGAGCGTGGTGTGGGCGAAACACTGGCCTGTGGGTCGGGTGCCTGTGCGGCGGTGGTGGCCGGCATCCGGTTGGGTCTGCTCGATGCCACAGTTGACGTGCAAACCCGTGGCGGCATGCTGACCATTGCCTGGGCTGGCGCGGTCGCGCCTGTCATGATGACCGGTCCGGCCACCACCGTATTTCACGGCGAAATTGAATTTCCAGACCACTTGAGAGAGACACAGTGAGCAACATCCTGAACAACCCGATTACCGAAGACGACATTGCCAACTACCTGGCCAATACCCCGGATTTCTTTTTGCGCCACGCCGAATTGCTGGCGGCGGTGCAATTCACCAGTCCGCACAGCCACCGTGCCGTGAGCCTGCAGGAGCGCCAGGCCGAGATGCTGCGCGAAAAGATCAAGCTGCTGGAGATGCGCATCATGGAGATGATCCGCAATGGCAACGACAACGTGCTCCTGTCGGACAAGATCTTGCGTTGGGCGCGCACCCTGTTCCTCACCACCGACATGGCCGCCATGCCGGCACAAATGGTGCAGGAGATAAAAACCCAGTTTGCCGTGCCGCAGGTGGGCGTGCGGGTCTGGGGTGTGGCGAGCGCCTATGCGTCGCTGCCGTTCGCCCAGGGCGTGAGTGACGATGCCCAGGTTTTTGCCTCGTCGCTGATGGAGCCTTTCTGTGGGCTCAATACCGGCTTTGAGGCGGTGGGTTGGCTGGAAGAGCCGGCATCGGTC
>CAJBVC010000878.1 GCA_903958915.1 uncultured beta proteobacterium | reverse complement strand
GTCCATTCAACGCGGGATATTGGCTAGCCGCAGCTTGAGCCCCCACGCTCGCCCGCTACGCGTGGCTCTCTGCCCCCCGAGGGGGCTAATTCTCCTTGGGGCGGCCCGGCGGAGAATTGCGGTCCCGCCGACGACGAATGTGCTTATTCCTGTGCGAGAGAGCGTTAGTCATAGCCCTTGAGTTGCTGTGCCAGCGCGACGTATTCGGCGACGGGGACCTCTTCGCCGCGGCGTTGTACGTCGAACGATCCGCTGAAGTTCTTTTCATCGAGCCATCGCCCCAGCGTGTGACGCAGCAGTTTGCGGCGCTGGCTGAAAGCCACCTGAACCAGTTCGCTTAGCAGTGCCACATCCACGTCGGGTGGCGAAGCCAGTGGCACCATGCGCACTACCGCACTGTCAACCCGGGGCGGTGGGTCAAAGCTCTCGGGCGGCACAAACAACACATTGTCCATGGCATAGCGCCACTGCAGCATCACACTCAGCCGACCAAAGTCTGAAGTAGCGGGCCGGGCCACCATGCGGTCGATCACTTCCTTCTGGAGCATGAAATGCTGGTCTTCGATTGCGTCGACCTGGCCAAGCAAATGAAACAGAATGGGTGTTGAAATGTTGTACGGCAGATTACCCACCACACGAAGCTTGGAGCGGGCCATTCCACCCGATCCATTTGCTCCTTCTTTCATAGCTGTCTGCGCACAGTCTATAAGCGTAAAGTCCACTTTCAGCACATCAGATTCGATCACCGTGAGTTGTGCATGCGACCGCAGGCGCTGTGCCAGATCGCGGTCGAGTTCAATCACTGTCAGGTGTCCCAGGCGCTCCACCAGGGGTTGCGTCAGCGCCGCCAGCCCCGGCCCAATTTCCACCATACGCTCGCCCGCCTTCGGCGCGATGGCACGCACGATGGCATCGATGATGCCCCCATCCGTCAGAAAATGCTGCCCGAAGCGCTTGCGCGCAATGTGCCTCATTAAGGCGAATCGCGCAGCTCGACAAAGGCGCGCTCACGTACCTCGCGGGACCAGGCGGCAAAGGCCTCGGCATAGCGCATGTCCCGCAGTTGGTTGCGCACGATTTCGCGCACCTCCTTGGGGCTGAGGTCCACGCGACGGCGTTCAACCATCTGAATCAGGTGCACACCAAAGCGGCTGGTGACCGGATTGCTGATCTGGCCTTCCGCCAAGCGGTTCATCACCTCCTCAAACTCGGGGACGAACATTCCGGGTGTAGCCCAACCCAGATCGCCACCTTGGGCCGCACTGCCATCCTGGGAATACTGTGTGGCCACTGCCTGGAAGGTGGCGGCACCGGTCTCGATGCGTCTCTTGTAGTCCACCAGGCGCTCGTTGGCTTGCGCCGGCGTCACCTGGGCGGAGGGGCGCAACAGAATGTGCCGCGCACGGCTTTGCACCACCGACTGTGTATAAACCGTGGGAGCACGTTTTTCCACCACCTTCAGGATATGAAAACCGGCCCCGGTACGCACAATGTCAGACACCTCGCCGACACCCAGATTCTGGGTTGCATTGACGAATGCAGGAGGATAGCGGTCGGCGCGACGTAGACCCAACTGGCCGCCATTGGTGCGATCCGCGGCAGAGACTTCGAGCAGCAGTTTGTCAAAAGTCTCACCCGAGCGGATGCGATCAAGTATTGCTTTGGCTTTGACGTAAATACCCGCCGCTTGCTCCGCACTGGCTTTTTCGGCCACCGCAACCAGGATTTGTGCCAGATTGATGTCCTGCGCAAAGGGATCCGCGTTTTCCGCCAATCGCTCTGCCATGGTGCGCTCTACATCCGCATCCGTCACCCGGATGCGCGCCTCCACCTCACGCTCATGCAAGCGCGACAGCGTCAGCTGGTCGCGCAACTGGGCGCGAAAGCGCTGCGGATCGAGCCCTTCTTTGGCCACACGACGCCGCAATTCGGCGACATCGATCTGGTTCTGCTGCGCCACCGTCTGCTCCGCCTGGTCCACCGCCGCGTCGTCGATGCGAATGCCAGTATCACGGGCCTGATGTAACTGGGTTTTGTCATTGATCAGACGATCAAGCACCTGGCTGCGCAGGGTCGCTGTGGTGGGTACCGGCTGGCGCTGCTGGTTCAACTGCTGGGTAATGCGCTGCACCTCGGCATTCACCTCGCTGTTGGTGATCGGCTCGGAATTGACCACGGCAACGATGTGATCGGCAGGTCGGGCCGATTGGGCCAGTGCCGGGGTGATGCAGTTCAGGCCAAGGCAGGCCAGGGCGGATGCCCACAGTCGAAATTTAATCATGGCTCAATCGTAATTGCTAAAGCGGCTCCAGGACTCGCTGGATTCCCGCAGATTCTGGTAGCGCGAAATATTCTGTGTCAACGTTCGCTGTGGACTAAAACCCAGGCCCAGTCGCGTAAAGCCGACAAACTCCAACTGGAACATAAAGCGTTGCGTCGCCGTTGACTCACTGGTTTGCACGCGCTCCAGCACTGCGCGCGCCAGCCAACAGCCCGCATCGTACTCGACCCCCAGCACCGAATCGACCAACCGACGTTCGCTCAGGCTGTAGTTGAGCCGCCCCACTCCGTAATAACGACCCTCGCCCTGACCGCGTCCGAAACCGAGGTCGCGCCCGCGATCGCCCCACAGATCGTTGAGCGGCCACTGCCAGCTGACATCGAGCTGTTCGCTCAGATCGCGTTGAAAGCGGTAAGCTGCGTTGAACACACGGTAATTCCCCGGGCTGTAGCGCCCACCGATGGTTGAGCGTATGGATCGATCGGTCTTGGCGTTGTACTGCACGGTGGCGTCAAGCATCCATTGCTGCTGCAGATTCACAGACGCCCCGAGCAGTATGTCGCTAACGCCCGCCGCCTCGGTCGCGGTGCCTGGCGCCAGTGTCACTTGCTGCTCCTCAAAGCGCAGCCGCTGAGCCACTCCAAAGCGTGCCAGCTGGGCGCCGCTGTCGGCATCCAGAAAGCGCGTGGTCAGTCCCAGCGTCAGCAAGTTGTTATCGGAAATCTTGTCGTGCCCGACAAAAGCGTTTTCTGTGTAGATCGTCGCGAAGTTGAAATCGTTGCGAGCGGTGTCGTAGTTGGGGAGTCGGCTTTGGTCACGGTAGGGCGTGTAAACATAAAACGCCCGTGGCTCCAGCGTCTGCACCAGGTTGCGCCCAGCGAAAACGGTATCTCGCTCAAACACCAGGCCGCTGTCCAGACTGATACTGGGAACCACCCGGCTGTCCGACCGGGCACTGCCCGCGAGCGCTGCGTCAAACTGGTAGGCACTTGCATGCAGTTGCAGCTTGGGGGTGATGAAGCCGGCCGGCGCCAGCCAGGGGCGACTGAGTTGCAGCACTGCCAGACCGCGCTGCGCATTGGGTTGCAGCGTACGCGCGCGGTCCGCTTCGAACTGCGTCAGGTCGCCATCGAGCGACCAGTCCAGGCCAAGCAAGTTGGTCTGCCCATAGCGGGCACTGAATTGTGGCGCGCGGTCGTAGGGCGGAACAATGGGCGCGGTCACGTCCTGCAGAGTCTGCCACCGCAGTACCCGCATTCCAGTAGACAGGGCACCACGACTCCAGGACAAGTTGACGTCGTTGGGCAAAAGTCGCTGCGTTAGCGATGGGCTGGTGCGCGTGAAATCGCGCCAGTAGTTGTCGTCACTGACCCGGTTGACATTAACGGAAAGCCCGACGTCGCCAATCGCCGACACGCCCGTGGCCACATTACCGGTATGGGTGAAAGCCAGCCCCCAGCGATCGGATGCGCGCAGGCGGTCTGCTGGCATGTAGGCGCCCCGCACGATACCGTTGTAGCGTGGCTCCAGATAACGGAACTCCACGCCCAGGTCCACACCACGGTCGGTCATGAGGGTCGGGGTCAGCGTGGCATCCCGGTTGGGCGCAATGTTCCAGTAATAGGGGAGCGCCACCTCGACACCGTTGTAATTGTCAAGCCCGATCGTGGGTGGCAACAGACCCGACTTGCGCCGGTCCGAGAGCGGAAAGCTGATGGCCGGCACCGGCAGGATCGGCACGCCCTTGAAG
>CAJBVC010000877.1 GCA_903958915.1 uncultured beta proteobacterium | reverse complement strand
TTCTGGAAGAAACCGTACAAGGCTCCGGTCACCCGCTGGGGCACCGAACTGCATGACCGCTTCATGCTACCCACCTTCATCAAGATGGACTTTGACGATGTGGTGGAAGACATGCGCCTGGCCGGCTACCCGTTTGATCCGAGCTGGTTTGCACCGCACATGGAGTTCCGCTTTCCGCTGGTGGGATCGGTGCAATCGGCGGGCATTGAGCTCACCTTGCGCTGTGCGCTGGAGCCCTGGCATGTGATGGGCGAGGAAGGTGCACCCGGTGGCACCGCGCGCTACGTCGACTCATCGCTAGAGCGCATGGAAGTGCATGTGAAAGGTCTCAACCAGAGTCGCTACGTCATCACCTGCAATGGCCAGGCTCTGCCTTTGCAGAGCACCGGCACGGTGGGCGAGTACGTGGCCGGTGTACGCTACAAAGCGTGGAACCCGCCGAGCAGCCTGCACCCCACCATCGGCATCCACGCGCCGCTCACCTTCGACATTGTGGACACCTGGATGAAGCGCTCGCTGGGAGGCTGCCAATACCACGTGACCCACCCCGGTGGCCTGAGCTACGAGAACTTCCCGGTCAACTCCTTCGAGGCCGAAAGCCGCCGTCTAACCCGCTTCACCACCACCGGCCACACACCAGGCGCCATGCACATCCCACCGGCCACCATCAACGTACCCGGCAGCAAGGAGTTCCCGTTTACGCTCGATTTGCGTCGGGGGTGATTTGGGTTGCCTCGACTCCATGTGCACAGTGAGCCGATAGCGATTGTCTGATAAGCGCAGGCAGATATCATTTTCGATAAGACCTCGCGCACGGCACGTGTCGCGCGGTTGCGTCGCCCATCTGAGCGGCAATGAACTTGTCTTCAACAAACGACCGATAATCCCGCCATGCAAACTTCACTGGCCAACCAGCTTCCCTCTATTGCCGCACTGTGTGAGCGGTACGGCGTGGCGCACCTGGAACTGTTTGGATCAGCAACTGGCCCTGATTTCAATTTCGAATCCAGTGACTATGACTTTCTGGTCGAGCTCGACAAGCAGGCACCAGGTTCGCTCGCACGCCGCTGGATTGACCTGGCCGAAGCACTGGAAAAATTGCTGGGTCGGCATGTTGATTTGGTGAACCCGCACTACATCCGCAATCCGTATTTTCTACAGGCTGTCAACCAGAGCCGCACCTTAGTCTATGACCGAAAGAGCGCCCAAGCTGTTGTTTGATGCATTTGGGGCCATCACGTCCTCGCAAGAATTCATAGCGGGCTGCTCGCTGGACCAATACCTGAGCGACAAAATGCGCCGCTCTGCAGTAGAGCGCCAACTGGAGATTCTCGGTGAAGCCTGTTCACGACTCGCCCGCATAGAGCCCACCTTGATTGAACAGGTCCCAGGCCTGAAACTGGCTATTGATCTGCGCAACCGCATCATTCACGGCTACGACGCGGTAGACGACGAGATCGTCTATCGGACCGTTACGGAAGACCTTCATGCTTTGAAAGCCCACTTGACTCAGCTGCTGACTGCGCGGGGTTGAAAGGCCGAAAGCCGTCGCCTGACCCGCTTCACCACCACCGGCCACACACCAGGCGCCATGCACATTCCACCGGCCACCATCAACGTGCCCGGCAGCAAGGAGTTTCCGTTTACGCTCGATCTGCGGCGGGGTTGACTCTCCATCAAACCCT